>PBHR01000039.1 GCA_002720275.1 Methanobacteriota archaeon | reverse complement strand
AGTAGGACAATTTCATCATATATTGCCGTAATTTGGGTTTCTTATTTAGTTTTCATGATTGTTATTGTTATTTTATCTAGAGTATTTATTCCTGCTATTGCTGAATCAAATACAGGCTCTGGTGGGGATTCATCAGCACAAATTGGTAACATGCAAATTAGAGCAATAGATCCCTTACTATTCCTTGTAGTCTTCTTTTATGGAGTTACGATGCAAGCATTAGGGAATGGTGCTATGGCAGGTTTAATGGCAAATGGAAGGTTAAGTTCTGGATTTAAACATGCAGGAATGATGTTAGTTTTAGCAATACTCTCGTTTACATTTATTTCATTTATTCCAGAATTAATTGGTGTTCCGATAAGCCCTGGCTTGAATCCATCAATTGGAATGCTGAGGATTACGTAACGGATGGTGGGCAGATATGCGCAAGCTTTCTTCTGATACAAGTGCTCAAGTACACGTAATCGAAATGTTAACATTATTTTGGTTATTTTTTATGTCCGCAATGTTTGTAATCAATATTCATGTTCCTGATTCTAATTCTGAAATTATTGATGCATCATTATCTATGGCAGGCCGCGATGCATTAGATTTAGCAGCAAGTGAGCAAGCATTAGATCCAATTAATCACACTTCAAAATTAACAGAATTATTATCTTCTAGTAACTATGATGAAGCATGTGATTTTGTTAAACAAGGGTTACCTTCAACCTATGAAGCAAATTGTTGGGTGGCGAAAAATAGTGGAGCTATGGACATTTCTGGATTTAGTGGTTCACCAATTGGAAATAGTGTAACTTCCTATCTTATTGTACAAGATTCTGGAAATATTTGGAGTGTTGCATTAGATGTATGGAGTCAGGGAGGTGGGGCTATATGAGGAAACAAAAATTGTATAGTGATGAATCTGGCCAAATGTTGTTAGCAGCTGGATTGGTTTTACTGATGAGTTTGTTATCTATGTCATTATATGGGGTTAAGGTAGCAGGTTATGATTTGCCAAGAACTAGTGATGTTACGGATGTTTTTGATGCCATGGAAGAGGTAGAATCTTTATTTCTTCCCGCATTAGAAAATAGAACTCAAGTACGTTTTGATGCAGGAATGAATTTGGATGCTGCTGCTTTAGATTCTTTAGAAACCATAGAATATGACGTAAAAAGTCATGGAGTCTTAAGGGGTATGCAATTTAGTTTTACTGAAACAGAAGTAATTGTAGATGGAAATAATATTACTGTAAATATGGTTTTAAATTTAGTATCTGATTCTACTATTGAATTACCATTATCTGTAAGTTATGATGTTTCATAATTTTTGTTCAGCTCGATTCCATTCTAAATCAAACCAGTGTGAAATTTCATCTATTGCATTAACTCCGGTTGATAAATCAATAGTTTTCCAATTTAATGGTTTACCAAAATCAAGAATTCCATTTTGAATTTTTCTTATTTTTTCAAAAGAACTTAGATATCTTTCAGCATTTCTCCATGTTTCTTTTTCTCTTGAAATTAACATTTGTTTGTGATTTTCTTCATTATGGACATAGAGAATGACTCCAATGGCGACCCCTCCTCCTTCTTCCCATTTCCTTATTATTTCATTATCTGGTTTTATGTGAACACCTTCTAAAACTAAATCAACACCTTCTCTTCTAGATTTATCTATGATTGCATTTATTCCATCAGATAAAATATTACTACAATCCTCCCAATCGTAAATTGGATGTTTATGCCTTCCAACACTAAATGTGCTTCTATGCAATTCAGGAGATTCTAATGAATCAATATTTGAACGTAAAACCTCGCGTATAGAATCCGTGGAAACAACTCTTTTTATTTTCAAATTCTCAGCGACCTCCATTGAAAGTGTTGACTTTCCAACACCATTAACTCCCGCTAAGATTAGTAATTTGGGTCTTCGAGATTTTTTCATAATTCCGCACCTAGTTGATTAAATATATACAATGGCAAATGTATTCACTCTTTTGATTTTCTCAATTAAATTTTTCTTTTTAGCCTTTGTCTCAATCACCTCATATATCCAAAAGGTATTACTTTATCCGGATAACATGCCAGTGGAGCTTAAGCCAGTATCAGATGAAATAATGCTTGTTACATTAACTGATGAATCAGCAACAAATGCGTTTGATCCTGAATTTATGTCAGAATTAGATGTAAAAATAAGACAAATAATTCAAGATGAGAAAATTCGTTCTTTTATTTTAACAGGAACAGGTAAATTCTTTTGTGCAGGCGCAAATATTAATGAATTTAGAAAGCATTATGATAAAGGAACTATTGGAAAATGGATTAAAGAAATGACAGATATCTTACACCCATTAATCTTAAAAATTAGGCATAGTGATACAATTATGATTGCTGCAGTAAATGGTGCTGCTGCTGGAGCAGGTTTGGGATTAGCACTTTCTGCTGATTATCGTATTGCATCACCAGGGGGTAAATTTGCAGCATCTTATTTTTCTTTAGGCCTTTCTCCGGATGGAGGAACTAGTTGGTTATTACCAAGATTAGTAGGTTCTCAAAAAACTAGAATCTTTTTCTTCGAGAATCAAGTTTGGTCTGCAGACAAATGTCTTGAATATGGGGCAATTGATGAGTTAGTAGATGAAACTATGTTGATTCAAAATTCAATTAAAATAGCTAATAAATGGGGGAGTTGGTCCAAAGCAAGCCGTTCAAGTAAGGATTTGTTAGATTTCCAAGAAAATAATGATTTAGAATCTCATCTTAAATTAGAGCAAAGAAGAATAATTGATGCGGGCTTCACTCCTGAATTTTCAGAAGGAGTAGATGCTTTTTTGGAAAAAAGAGAAGCAAATTTTAATTAAACCAAAACATGATTATTTTGGTGTTTCATTTCTTTAATTAATTTTTTAAATTCTAATCTAACAATCATAAGGTTGCTTTTTACTTCTTTAATTTTCAACTTCATGGTTATTTTCTTTTGTCGCCATGCTTCTTTGACTAACATCTTCCTGTTCTTTTTTGCATTTTTATATTCAATACGTTTCTTTTTTAGATCTTTTAATAAATTCCTTATTTGAGAAGTGCAATTATTTAATCTTTCATTAAAATCATTTTTTGTAACTGAGTTCAAATTATTTTCTTTTTGTTCATATGATGTTTTCATTCTAGCATTTTCAATTGACCAAGAGGGAACTTTACGTAAATTCTTTGTTAATTTAAAGAATGAGAATATTCTGATCCACCATTTAGTAGGATCCCAATGATACCATTTGTGGCCATTACGATAATCTGTCTGGAATGTATGATGAAAATTATGGTAGCCTTCACCAAATGTAAGTAAAGATAGGATTGGAGAATCTCTAGATGTGTCTTTAGTTGAATAATTTTGTTTTCCCCAATAATGTGCACCAGAATTGATTAAAAATGTTCCATGATGAACCATAACAAGACGTACTAATCCACCCCAAATAACTCCGCCTAAGAAACCATTAAATCCACCAATGATTAATAATCCGATTAGTCCCGGAAAAATAATGCCTGCAAAACCTCCAATCTTGAAAATATGCTTATCCTGCCAAACTAGAATCGGATCTGCTTGTAGATCTTTCACTTGTTCTATTTTTTCTTCATTTTCAGAAATCATCACCCATCCCATGTGCGCCCAAAAGAAGCCTCTTACAATTGAATAAGGATCTTCCTCAGAATCTGTTTTAAGATGATGTCTTCTATGATCACTACACCACTTAATTACTGAGTTTTGAAAAGCAGCTGCACCAAAAACAGCATAAAATAATCTTAATGGCCATGATGCTGAATGTGATCTATGACTAAATAATCTGTGATATCCAGCAGTAATTGATATTCCACTAAAAACATACATGAAAAATAAAATGCTAATTTCTGAAATAGAGATGCCGTAATTTACAGAATACCAAAAAACACCAATGAATGCTAGAATTGGAGTTCCACATAAAAAGGATGCATTTAATACATCTAATTTCCATTCTTTCTTTTCAGACACATCACTCATTTTTAATGCTCAGACAATGCCGTTATTGACTTTGTCGGGATTATTTAATTTTAAATTACTAATTTACAATGATTTTAAATCAGAGAAGTTTTTCATAAGGTTGAAGAAAATGGATGATATAATCTCAATTTGTCAAAAATGTGGATTTACAATTGGTGTTTTTATACCGGGGATGGAATGCCCTGAATGCGGTGAAATTTTATTTCCTTAAAATCAAATCAAATCTTTCCTTTCTGATTTAATTCCATTCTCCCAATTATAAATTCCTTTATTTGTTTTTTTTCCTAATTCACCATTATTCACTAGTTTTTCCAATAGTGGATGTGGCAAATAAGAATTATCACCTGTTGCTTCTGCAAGCCCAATTAATATGTCTCTTCTAACATCTAATCCGACTAAATCTGAAAGCTCAAGAGGTCCCATTGGATGCCTATATCCTAAATTCATTGCATAATCAATATCAGATGCACTAGCAACCCCTTCCGCGAGCATTTTTATTGCTTCATTACCTAAAACAACACCTAGCCTAGATGTGGCAAAACCAGGACTATCTTTCACAATAATTGGTGTTTTATTCATTGACGTTGCTATCTTTTTTATGATGTCTATTGTATTGGTTGAAATTTCTTCATGTTTAATTATTTCAAGTAATTTCATTAAAGGCACTGGATTAAAAAAATGCATTCCAATTACTCTCTTTGGATTTTTTGTTGATTTGGCAATTTTTGTAATTGATAAGCTTGATGTATTTGTTGCTAAAATACATGTTGTTTTTGTTAATTGGTCAAGTTCTTGAAAAATTTCTATTTTAAGATTAATAATTTCAGGTACTGCTTCAATTACTAAATCTGCATTCGCAACTGCCGAACTTAAATTTTCGGATGTGTTCAATAATGAAGACCAAATTTCTTTTTGTTCAGCGGTAGTTTTGCCTTTACTTATTCCTTTATCCCAAAATTTGTTGATTTTTTCTAAACCATTTTTGATACTTTCTGGGAATTTATCAAAAATTATGGTTTCAAAACCACTTTCACAACATACTTGAGCAATTCCCGCCCCCATTGTCCCCGCACCAATCACTGTAATTTTTTTTACTTCCAAATTACCACGACCTTTAAGATGATGATTTTTCCATTTTTTGAGAATACCATTCTACTAATCCTAATTGCAATAATCTTTGTCTTGGTAGTGCGTATTCAGGTAAAGCTCCTGCTGGAGCGTATAGCTTTAATCCTTCAATTACTGACACATACTTTGAATAACAAGTCAAATCATTTGGGTTGAAAGGAACATTCAAATTCATTAATTCTAATGCCAAACATGCTTTTTCATCATAAATTGGATGAATGTTTTTTAGGAAATGAAGCCAGTTAGATAATAATACACAATCTATATTATTTATGGAAAGTAGGTTTTCTAGCATTGAAACGTCAGGATAATTGGTTATTTCTAGTGTGTAAATAATCTCTTGATTGATTTCATCATCCCATTTTTGTTCATCAAAACCAATATATTTGTTTATTTTTTTAATTTGATCATATCCATTTAGTTCTAAAGTATCGTAAAGCATACTTTCATATTCAGGATCTTCAATTTCAGATTTTATTAATAATTCAGGCAACAATTTGAAGAATTCATTACACGCTTCTGTGTCAATTTCAAATAAGGAAGTAGGAATCAATTAGATTCACCATTTTATTGTAATTGGCCAATTCCAGAATCGATCATTCTTTGTGTAACAGCTCTATGTTCTATCCATTCTTTTTTGAATAATTCTTTCAGAAGTTCTTCATCTTCATCTGTTGGAAGGAATTTTTGACAATATTCTTCATAACTTCCATCTTCATCAGTCCATTCATCACCCTCAACAGTATATTTTTTGCCCATATAAGTACCAATGCTTCTATTGAATTTTTCATCTGCAACATAAAATGGTGTTTCATCTTCTGAAATTAATTTGTTAAACTTCTCTTCAACTTCACGAACAATTTCATCATGATAATGTCCTCTAGATTCTTCATTGAGTCCTAATTTATTTACTTCATCACCTTTCTTGAGCTTCTTTCTTTCGTCCCATCTTCCTTTAATTCCCCAAACATAAGCCCATTCGGCGCTTGAAGAATTATCGGTCCCAAATAAATCATGTGCTGTTGAAACCCATTTGTTCATATAACGCTGTAATAAATCACGAGGGATTACATTTGCTTTAATGATTCTACGTAATCCATTTGCTCCAGTTCCAAGATGGAACGCTTCTTCTTTTAACATGGGCCCCATACTCGCAGCTAATGGTTTGAAACTAGATGTTGATAACATTCCTAATTGGAATTTACCATCTCTATCTACAAACATTGTATAACAAAAAAAGTCTAACCAATGTTCCATTGGTTCATTAAATGCACCAAGAAGCCTACTTCCTGTTTGTGCATTTCTTTCAAGCAATTTTTGAGCTTCACGTGCACCTTGTTTCCCGAAATAAGTCATTAATAAATAACACATCTGCCACCCATGCCTTTGCTCTTCAACCATAATTCTAGCAGCTGCATATCTATCATAGTCTGTAGGTGCAGATTCCAATAAATGTTTTTGTTGTTCTACAGATGCAAATTCAGTATCTCCTTGAACCGTAATCATTGAAAGTAATGAATCTCGAATATTTTGATGAGGTATTTGTAAGGATCTTTCCCATTTTGGTCTCCCAGCATAATCGCCAAATTCAATAACATCTCCTGCTCTTTCCCAATCAAAAAGTGGTTTTAATTCAAAATCACCAGCCCACTTTGCATCAAAACCAACATTCTCTCTCCATAGTTCAAAATTTGCCACCCATTCATCAAATGTGGTTGGTAGTTTCCCCATGAATACAACGTAAAAGCAAACGCTATTTGAGTTTGTGCAATTGTTGTTATGGTTTTTTTGTGAAAAATCATTCACCAGTAAAGTTTGCAACCTTTTTATTTACATAAGCAGCAATACCCTCTTTAGCATCATTAGATTGGAAAAGATCTGATTGCAATTCACGTTCTAATGCAAGGTGATATTCAAGTGGCATTTCAATACCGCTTTGAACACTTCTTTTAATATTGCCAACTGCTTTAACAGCTTTATTTGGTAATGTAAATTGCCCCGCCCAGTCTAATACATCTCTTCTGAAATCTTCTGCATCACAATCAAAAATTTGGTTTACTAAATTCATGTCATCTCCATCTTCAAAAGAAATTAATTCTCCTGTAACCATTAATTCTAATGCTTTGGCTTTACCAATTAATCTGGTTAATCTTGCAGTTCCTCCAGTACCTGCTAAAACTCCTAGATTAATTTCTGGAAGTCCTAATTTTCCTGCGTTTTTTCTAGCGATTCTGATATCGGCAGCCATTGCTATTTCTAAACCTCCTCCAACAGTATGACCATTTAAGGCAGCAATTACCAATTTCGGAGTTTGCTCAAGACGAGATAGTGTTTCATTTGCATGCAAACAAAAGAAATATTTGTAACGTGGAGATAAACTGTTAAGGTAATTAATGCTCGCACCAGCAGAAAAGAAATTGTTTCCTTTACCAGTTACTAAAATAACTGTTACTTTGTCATCAAAACGTGCATTTAGAATTGCAGTATCTATATCTTCCCACATTTCACGAGTATATGTGTTCACAGGTGTTTTTCCATCAGTTAGTGGTTTACCATCAGAATCTGAGGACAGTTCAATTATAGCGATTCCATTTTCAGTTACACCATAATTCACAAGGTTGTTTGGCATGGCTTCTAATTCAAGGCTCATGTTTCAGGCCCAATAGTAACCAGTTCTTCAATCACTCGCTTCAACAACATTAGGAATTGTCTCAGAATCTGAGTCTTCTGAGAAACTAATTTTCCCACCTTTTCGTTTGATTTTTTCCCATTCATCTCCTATTTCAATGGCCCTTTCACTAGGTTTCCAAACATCTCTTTTTAGTGCGTTTCTAAACGGCATTCGTCTCATTTTTCTTCCATCTTTAGTAATTGTTTTTTTCAACATTCCTAAATTTGCAAAGAAAAAGATAAATCTTCTAAAAATACCCCATTTGTAGAGCTTTTCCATAAAAAGTAAACCATCACCATGCTTTTCTTGATGCCTCATCCAATATTTTGCGACTTTTTTAAATCCTCTATCTCCAATCCGATTCATTAAAAATCTGTTAACAACAGATGTTTTTAATTTCGGTAATAATTTAGATTTAATTTCAATTTCATAATCAGTTTCTCCAAGTATGTCTTTAGCAGCAAAAACACCACTTGTTATGGCATATCTCATTCCAAAGCCCCACATGAAATCCTGCAACCCTCCAGCTTCCCCAACATAATAACGTTCATTTGATTTGTATGAAGAATGAATTGCAAAATCACCTTTGCCCCCAACTCTTTTAATTGGAACTCTATCTAATTCAGGATAATTTGTTTCATACCAGTTTATCGTTTCATTTAGAAAACGATCTGATTTTGATTGTTGCCTCCATAAGCAAGTACAAATTAATCCAATACCATCAATCACAATTAGGTATGAATATGCACCAGGAGCTAATTTATCATTTAATTGAAATGTAACATGATTTGGAAAACTTGTTTTAAACACCTCTCCGTAGGCAACTGCAGATGTTTTTTTAGGTCCTGCGGCGATAATATCACAATCATTAGGCTTAATTCTTGATTTATATTTGATTTCGACACCTTCTTTTAATGCTAAGCGTTTAAGCCCTTGATCAATTGTATGCTCGTCACTTCCCCTTTCTACTACACGGAACGCAACTCTTGAGCTCCATGGTTTCGTAATTGTATCATCTGGATGAGCTAAATCTACTTCATGAAAATCAGTGGATTTAAATTCATCAGGATCTATTCCCCATTCTCTTAACTCTTCAAAAAAATCGGTACCAGTGGTCCAATTTTCTAAACCTTGAAAATCTCCATCAAATCTAGCGCCGGAATTTTCTCTAATGTCATGAACAATTACTTTTTTCCCACCTTTGGCTAATATAATTGAAGCAGCAAGTCCGGAAAGACCAGCACCCATGATAACAATTGGCTCTGAATCATTTGCCATTGTAGGTGCGAGTATTATTATTCGTTTGAAGGTTCGTTATGTTTACGAATTAAAAATTTACCACAGTTCATATATCATCAGTATAATAGCAATCAATTAGGTGGCACTGTGAATAACATCATCATTGAGGTTTGCGAATCTGAACTTGATGCTGAATTATTGAAATCTAAATTAAATTTTGAAGGTTGTGGTGCAATAGTTTCTTTTGTAGGGATAACTAGAGATTTAGAAAATGGAGAGCGTGTTTTACAATTAGAGTTTGATGCATGGATTGAACAATTAAGTCCAACATTAAATAGAATTGCAGAAGCCACTAAAGAAGAATTTGGAGTAAATGGTATTGCTATTTCACATAGGGTTGGCGCAGTAGGCCCACAAGAAAATATTGTAGCAATTCATGTATGTTCTGCACATAGGAAAGAAGCATTTCTGGCATGTAGCAAAATTATTGATGAACTTAAAATACAAGCACCATTGTGGAAGAAGGAAGTCACAGAATCAGGTTCTAAATGGAAATCGGGGTTGGGTTGAATGAGTGGGAAAAATGAAAATAAAATTGAAGCGATAATTGATGTAGGCGGGAAACCTATTGTTCGAAGAGAGGCTATAGCTACTGGAACAATTTGTTTACAAGAAAAAACAAGATTAGCTATTGAAAATAATGAAATTTCTAAGGGGGATGTGTTTGAAGCATCTACAGTTGCTGTAATTCAAGCAGTTAAAGAAACACCGAGAATAATCCCACATTGCCATATAGTACCAATAGAAGGTTGCAAAGTTGATTGGAATTTCGAAGGTAGATTATTAAGATGTACAGTTGAAGTTTCAGCACATTATCGTACAGGAGTAGAAATGGAAGCTTTAGTTGGTGTTTCTGCAGGATTATTATGTGTTTTTGATATGGTAAAATCTCTTGAAAAGAATGAACAAGGGCAATACCCGGAAGCACAAATTAATGAAATAAAAGTGCTTAGTAAAAAAAAGGAATAAGGAGAGTTTTGAAAACCTTAATCCTTTGCGCTATTCATGGCCTTAGTTAACGAACTGTCAAATTATTTCTTAGAGGCATGTGAACAAGCAGCAATAGCAAGTGCAGATTGGAGAGGAAAAGGAGACGGAAAAGCGGCTGATGCAGCAGCAGTAGAGGCTATGCGTAAGATCTTCGATAAAGTGCCCTTCAATGGTCGTGTCGCTATAGGTGAAGGAGAAAGAGATGAAGCACCAATGCTTTGGATTGGAGAGCCACTTGGGTCAATGCAAGGAGATTTAGAAGCTTTAGCAGTAGATATTGCTGTAGATCCCTTAGAATGTACTACCAATTGTGCTACAAACTCACCGAATTCTATTTCTGTTTTAGCAGCGGCTCCAAGGGGGACTTTGTTACATGCACCAGATTGTTATATGGATAAAATAGCAGCCGGCCCAGAATTAATCGGAGAAGTCTCATTGGAAGGAAGCGTTTCTTGGAATCTAGAACAAGCAGCTTCTAAATTAGATAAACATATTTCAGAATTAAATGTTGTTGCACTTGATAGAGAGAGGCATATTGAATTATTCAAGGAAATCAATGATGTTGGTGCGAAATTAAATCTTATGTCCGATGGAGATATTTCAGCAGCACTTTGGGCAGCAGAACCTTCAGGACCGTATGATATTTTACTAGGAATTGGGGCGGCTCCTGAAGGAGTAATCACTGCAACTGCTATTGAAGGAATAGGCGGAGTGTTTGAAGGGCGTCTTCAATTCAAAGATTCTGAAGAGGAAGAAAGAGCATCAAAAATGATTGATGATGATTTACATAAAGTTTGGAAATCTAATGAATTATGTAAAAGTAATGATGCCTTATTTGTTGCCACTGGCGTTTGTACTGGATATCTTCCTGGTGTTGAATCTACCGAAAAAGGAATTAAAACAACATCCCAAATTATTGATGTTTACAATAAAAAAGTAAAATTAATTAGTAATTTTCATTAATAATTTCATTATTTGTTTTTGAATAAGATTATTAGAATTAAACAATTGAACGTAACAAGGGGATAATATGGAACCGATAGAAGCTTATATTCCAGCAGATGTACCAGATGAATTGGTCGAGGATTTTTTAGCAAATTTGAATGCGGCAACGAGTGGAACAGGTAGAATGAATTTGTTTGCATGCGATCAAAAAATTGAACATTTAAATGATGATTTTTATGATGGAGGAAAAAAGATTCCATTAACTTCTAATGATCCTAAACATTTGTTTGAAATAGGTTTAAGAGCACACAAAGAAGGCACTATTGGCGTTTTAGCAGGACAATATGGGTTAATCTCCCGATATGCGAGAGATTACCCAGACATTCCCTATCTAGTAAAAATGAATAGCAAATCAAATCTTGTCAAAACGGCTCAAAGAGAACCAATTAGTATGGCTATGTGCACAATGGATGATGTAAATAATTTAAGATTAAATGGTGTAAACGTTGTAGGTATTGGATATACAATATATGTAGGTAGTGAACATGAACCAGAGATGTTGTCTGAGGCGGCAATGTTGATTTCAGAAGCACATCAGCACGGATTAATTGCAGTAACTTGGATTTATCCGAGGGGTTCTGCTGTTCCAGATGAATTTGATCCACAATTAATTTCAGGAGCGTCAGGGTTAGCTTGTTGTATTGGTGCTGATTTTACAAAAGTAAATTATCCAAAAACAGCCTATGAAGGAATGAGTATTCCAGAAAGTTTGGGAGTTGCAGTAGAATCCGCTGGAAGAACAGGTTTAATTTGTTCTGGAGGAGGGAGTTTGCAACCCGATGAATTTTTGAAACGCCTTTGGGAACAAATCAATATTTCTGGAGCAAGGGGTGCAGCAACTGGAAGAAATATACACCAAAAGCCAATAGAAGATGCAGTAAAGATGTGTGCAGCGTGTCACGCAATAATTTGTAATGGTGCATCTGTTGAAGAAGCATTAGAGATTTACAACGCTTAAAAAGGTGAAAAATTCTTGAGTGTTCTAAATGTGGCATTCCTTGGTTCTGACGATTTAGCCAAAGAAATTGGTAAATCTTCTGATTCAAGAGATGTTGAATCATATGTATATAAGGAAACAAATGATTCTGGAGTTAAAATTTTATCATTAGTTCGCCCAGTTACTTATCCTGAGCGATTAAAACCGTTAACATCAGCATTAACACTTGGAGATTTTGTTGTTTTAGAAGTTAATGCTATTGATGCAAGATTAGGAGAATTGTTGGTTGCTTGTAGTAGTTCCGGAATTTCTGAGGGGGTTATAATACCAAGGCCACAACCAGATCAGTGGATAGATGAAACACAGTTAGAACAATTAGTGAAACAAGCAGGATTAGGCCATTGGACCATTCAAAAATTAGATGCTCTTTCATTGAGAGAATTAATGTTAGACTATTTATCAAAAAAAGAATCTGAATTAAATGAGAGATTAAATGATCCACTTGTAATTGCAGTTGATCAATTCTTTAATGTTAAAGGAGTTGGACTAGTTGCTATTGGTGGAGTTAGAACAGGGTCTGTAAATAAACATGATAATTTAGAAATATTGCCATCAAAAGGCACAGGAATCGCAAGGTCATTACAGGTAATGGATGATGATGTCGAACAAGCAAAGGCTGGAGACAAGGTGGGTTTAGCATTAAGAAATGCTGATGAGAACTCATTATCACAGGGGTCATTAATTGTTCATAGTGATGTGGAAGATTCTGTGGATATTCACAATAAAACTGAATTAAATTTTATTTCAGCAGCCTTTGCAAGATATTCACCTTCAGTTGGAGGGGTAGTACATGTTGCTATAGATTTACAATTTGTAGTTGGAAGAATAGAAGTTGTTGAAGATAAAAAATTAATTATTAATTGGGAATCACCTTTGATGATAAGAAAGCATGGTTCCCCGCGTTTATTGATTTGTCAATTAGATGCAAAGCCACGTATTATTGGGCACTCAAATAATTATAAAAAATTAGATTGACGGGAATTGAAAAAACCTGTTTAGTGGGGCATTTATTGTTAAAAATTGTATTAAACTTCATAACCTAAGAGTTTCCCTGACAATTCAGGATGTACTCGACTGAGCCAGAAAAGGCTCGGCCAGATGGTGTGGAGGGAGAAGTTCTCTCAACATTCACCTTGGCCGGTTCTCGTGGTAATTTGCGAACTGTGTTAACACAAGAAAATGTCATTTTGGAATCAGAACAAGGACATTTTTTGAGATTAAGTTTTAATAAAATAGAAGCGATGAGGCATCATCAATTTCATATTATTCCTCATTGGTGTGCATTAATTAGTGGTTTGTTAATTTACGCATCATTAAGAGTGTTAACTGGACAAATGCAGGTTTGGTCTGGTGTTATTGGTGCTGCGGTAATAATTTCTTGGCTAGGTTTTCGTAAATCGGCATTAACAATTGATTGTGGTGATGCGGGGACATATACATTATTTGGTCCTGTAAAAGATTTAATTAAATTTAGAGTATTAACTGACAGAATTAAAGATGGCTTATCTCTTGATAAAGCTAGAGAAGGTTTAGATGAAGTAATAATGTCTGAATATCCCTCGTCTAGTATTTTTGAAGAATTAGTTGACATTATAGAAGTTGAACAGGAGAAATCTGATGATGCATTAACAATGGCTATGGCAGATTTAATCAATAAAACAAAAAATGATTCCGAAATTGTAGAATCACACCACGTAGGAAATCTTGAGACTGAAACTTTGCTTGAACCAAGAGATCCACTCCACCATGGTTCAATATCTAGAGCTAGACAAGTTCGTACAGAACTTCGTAGTCCCCCTGCACATTCTGGTTGGACAAATGTAGCTAATCGAACAGAGGTTCTTAGAACTGAAAATGAAATGAGTATGCCACAAGCCACACAACAAATAATTCAAGATGAAACTAATATTTTTCCATCTACAAATTCAGATGATTCATTCAACCTTTTTGGTTTTGATTTAGATGACTCTGAATCTAATGAAGACTCATTTAATATGTTTGGAGATTCTTTTGGTACAAATTCTAATTCATATAATGATTATGAAAAAACTGAAGAAAATGAATCGTCTTTTTCAATGATGCCAGACTCCATAACATCTCAAAATAATCAATATAGAGAGGAAAGAATGGTAACTTCAGAAAAACCATTTATTAATAGTTTTCAACAGACAGGATATTCAAATCCATTAAACCAATTAGGTTCCACAATTAATCAATTTGAAGTAAAAAGAAGTATTGATGAACCCACTCCGAATAAATCTCTAGGGATTGTTTCTCAAGCCAAAGGAAGTTCAGAAGGCAACGAAGTCTCTGCAGAGATTGAAAATAAAAATGCTAATTTAAAAAGAATTAAATTTGGTAAAGGGAAGAAAAAATTAAAGAGATTGAAGGTAAATAATAAGCAAACAAAACGTTTAACATTATCTAATATTTTAACACCAAAATTGAAAACTCCTAGTTTTTTTAGAAGAATGTTAAAGCAAAAAAGGCCTGTTTACGATCCGAATTTTTCTGAATCAAATAGAACAATGGATGCATTAAAAATCCAAGCACATCAAACACATGAAGCTCAATTAGCAGAAGCATTGAGAAACATGAATCAAAATAATGAGATTTTTCATGAAGATCTTCTTGAAGACATTTCTCCAGAATTAGTAGAACAAAAAATACCATTATCATTTAATGAATTAAAATCATCAAACCAAGAAAAATCAAATTCACTGTCTTCCACAGGAATTACTAGGTTAGATTAATTCTAAATATTTTAAAAATCGCTTTTCATATTCATCGTCATTTATATTTTTGATTCTATTAACTCCCATTTCTTCAATAGTAAATGATGCAGTCACATTTGCATGAATAAGAGAATCAAACAATTCTTTTTCGGTTGGAAATTTACCTGAAGAATTAGATAGATGTGCTAATAATGCTCCTGCAAAAGAATCACCACATCCTGTTGGGTCAATTAATTTTGAAGTTGGATAAGCGGGGAGTTCAATGATACTATTTTCAAACAAAGCCAATACCCCTTCTCCACCTTTTTTAATAATCAAGATATCAGGCCCTTTTCCTGACTTTTTTCCATTTGATAATGCTTCACCACTTCGTATTAAATTTCCCGCATCAACAATATTTTCACATTTAGCCAACATTTTAACTTCATCGGAATTTAGTATGGCCATCTTTGCACGACGTAAAACCTCGGACAATTCTTTTGGAGTATTGTTAATCCATAGATTCATAGAATCAACAGCAGCAAATTTTTGAGGTGTACTTTGATCTAAAACACTTGATTGAATTATGGGGTGCATATTGGCACAAAATGTTATTTCGGGCGATTGTAACATTTTTGGGACAACTGGAGAAAACGTTTCAAAAACATTTAATTCTGTAGAGTGTGTAATTGCTTGACTCATGTCCCCAGAATAACTTCCAGACCAGCGAAAAGTCAGCCCGTTTTCTTTTTTAATTCCGGAAACGTCTAAACCATGTTTTTTTAAGACTTCTAAATCCGATTCTAAAAAATCTGTTCCAATCACACCAACTAACCCTATTTTGTTATTCGAATCTTCGTAGATTCTTTTCATATGCCCTGCTGCTGAGATCCCAGCATAAACTGCAGAACCACCAAGAGTATTCTCAATCTCGTTATATTCAGTACTTATTGAGTCGTATGCAAGGCTTCCAACAATTAATAATTTCAATTAATCACCTCATTAATTCTTGATGTTCGTCAATGTAATGAATTGTAATATCTCTAGATTTGAAATCATCTTCATCTAATATTCTTAGATGTAATGGAATTAATGTATCCACACCTTCTAATCTAGTTTCATTCAATGCTGAACGCATACGCCTAATTGCTTCATTTCTTGTTCTTCCCCACACAATTATTTTGGCCAATAATGAATCAAAGCATCTTGGCATATCATAACCAATATGCGCGTGAGAATCCACTCTGATTCCATAACCACTAGGGAAATGGCAATCCCAAAGTCTTCCAGGAGAGGGTACAAAATTTGTGGAATTTTCTGCATTAATCCTACATTGTATTGAATGACCATTAAGCACAATATCATTTTGAGAAATAGGCAAAGACTCTCCTTGTGCAACACGAATACCTAATTCCACAAGGTTGTATCCTGTGATCATTTCAGTAATTGTGTGCTCAACTTGAACTCTCGGATTCACTTCTAAAAAGTAGAATTTACCAAATTTATCTCTAAGGAATTCAAATGTTGCTAAACCTTTGTAGCCTACAGCCTCTGCACCTTTACAGACTAAACTTCCAATTCTTTCACGCTCTTCGTCAGATAACCAAGGACCTTCTTCAATGATTTTTTGATGACGTCTTTGAATTGAACAAAACCTTTCACCAAAATGAATTGCATTTTTACCATCGGCCAAAACTTGGAATTCAATGTGTTGCGCTCCTTCAATAAATTTTTCAACAAAGACTCTGTTGTCTCCAAACGCGGATTGCGCTCTACTTTGACACAAATTTAGTGCGCTTTCAAAATCATTTTTTTGATTTACCACTTGCATTCCTATGCCACCACCACCAGCAGCGGCTTTGATGATAACGGGATATCCAATCTTCTCAGCTAACTTTGCTGCTTCATCAGCATTATTTATTGGTTCATCACTTCCTTCTGCTACGGGTAATCCTGCTTCTTTCATTGCGGCCCTAGCTCTTATTTTATCTCCTAATAATGAAATCACTTCAGAATTAGGCCCAATGAATGTAATGTTTTCCTGTTCTAATCTAGATACAAACCATGAATTTTCTGCTAAAAAACCATATCCTGGATGTACTGCATCAACTTCCAAACTTTTTGCAGCATTTATTACGGCATCTATTTCTAAATAACTAGATAGTGGTTCTTTTCTATAAATTGGAATTGCATAATCAGATAATTGCACAGGTAGGCTTGTTCTATCTTCTCTTCCATGAATTATTGCGGCTTCAATTTCTAATTCTCTACATGCCCTAAGAATTCTCAAAGCGATTTCACCGCGATTGGCAATGAGTATACGTTTGAACCCCATATTACGTTCAGACAATTGACCGCCTATGAGTTTTAGTAAACATCTCTGAGGTAACGCTTTTCTTCTTTCATCAAAGTTTGTGTTACAAACTCAGTTGCATTATCCAAACCCATGCCACCTTGTTCTGCACAAATTTTAATTAATGCAGCATGAACATCTTTAGCCATATAATTTTTATCACCACAAACATAGAAATATGCTCCTCCATCAATCCATTCCCATATTTCTTCAGCATTTTCAAGCATTCTGTTTTGAACATAAATTTTTTCTGCTTGGTCTCTAGACCATGCAGTGGTATATTTGAATAATGTGCCATTATCTAACCAAGATTTTATTTGATCTTTGTAATAATATTCAGTAGCTTCGTGCTGATCGCCAAAGAATAACCAATTCTTTCCTGTGGATTTGTCAAATTCTCTTTGTTCTATAAATGCTCTAAATGGAGCAATTCCAGTCCCAGGTCCCACCATGATGATGTTGGTAGAGCCATCTTCAGGAAGTACAAATGATTTTGTTGGAGACATATATACGCCAAATTTAGTTTTTCCAACTTCAACTTGGTCAGCTAAATATCCAGTACAAAGTCCCGCCCGATCACGTTCATGATGGTTATACCTTACTATTGCAATCGTTAATTGAACTTCACCCGGATGAGCATCTGGTGATGATGCAATTGAATATAATCTACCCTTTAACTTATCAAGATAAGAAAAGAATTGTTCAGGAGAATCAAAATTTAAGGAAGGAAAATCTTGCAAAGCATCAATATAATCTCTAGACCAAATATAATCTTCAATTGCATCATTATCTTTTGTAATTGTTTCAATTTTCGCCATAGGATTGTTTGAACTTTGAGTGGGGTAATTTTTTGGTAAACTATTTGAATTATTTTCAAATTCCCATGTAGATGAAGTATTATTAGTTAAATTAGTTCGTTCACTTTTTACTAATTGTATTTCTACAGTGTTTGCTTCATTAGAAAATAATTCAGGCAATGCTTTAACAAATTTTTTGTTCAATCTATGTATTTCATAATCTTTTTTCAATGCATCGTACAATGTTGTAGTTCTAGAATGAGACTCAACTTCTTTTTCTGCATTAAAACCTAATAATTCAATAAGTTTATTCACGACATCTTCAGGATTTTCTGCTATGATTCCTATTGCATCACCTACTTTGTAATTTAATCCACTATCGCCAAGTAATATGCTAACGTGGCGAGTTTCCTTAGTTGCTCCAGGGCCATTTAGTATGTCTTTTTCACTAATTGTAGTCATATATGGATTTTTCATACTCCAATCTTTACCCATAACTTCCACTTCAATAATTCCGCCGAACATTAACCCGTATATAATCCGTATTAATTTGATTAATAGTTTCCGTCAAACCAATATGTGATTGGTTGTTGTCATGAACATGGTCAGGTTTGAATTTCTCGGGACTGGAAATGCATTTCTCCCTCAAGGCCGTTACCATTCCTTATTATTGATTGAATCAGAAATATTAATTGATTCACCACCAACAGTACTTGCTAGTTTACGTAGAAGGGAATTAACTCCAAGCGAAATTAAGACAATACTGATTACACATTGGCACGGAGATCATGTTTTTGGTTTCCCTTTTTTAATTTTAGATCAAAAATATATTTCAGATAGGGGCTCTAATGTTATTTTAAATGTACATTGCCCTTCAAATGGTAGAGAAAAATTAAACAATTTATGTGAATTAGCTTATCCTGGTTCATTAACAGATAGGATGAAAAATAACGTTATTATTAATGAAGATTCTTTTGGAGATGTTTTAGGAGTAGAAAATTGGACTTTTGAACGGTTTGAAGTAATTCATGATGAGTTTGTAGATCCCCATGGTTATGTGCTCACTCATAAAAGTGGATTTAGAATAATGCATACAGGAGATTCAGGGCCTTGTGAATCGATAGAATCTCGAGTGAATGAATGTGATATTGTCGTAATCGAGTTGGGTGTACCTGACAATGTTGTGGTCCCTACTCACTTTAGACCTGAAACACTTTCTGAATTGGCAAATAAATTTCCTAAAACTATGTTTTTGGCTACTCATCATTATGCAGATGATATTAATAGTGGAAAAAAACCTTACCTTTCAAATGATTTACCACACTTGCCAGATAATGTATTACAGGTTCGCGATGAACAAAAATTTGAGTGGTTTGAGGGTAGATTAAAGGTTTTGTAAATGTTATTTTTTGCTAAAATTAAGATAAGTTTTTAAATCAAAATCAAAACGCTTTTTAAACATATTTACTACAACAATTCAGACTTCAAATTTTTATCATCGGTTAGGCTTATTACATGGCCTCGGAGTAGGCTCTGCCAGCACGCACCTGTGTTGGAGCCGAAAAAACATGTATTACGTCATGGGGGAAGTTTTTTGACGAAAAATATTTTTGATTCAGCACTTGACGAACCCTCATTATTTATTGATAAAGAACTTCTTAGACATAGTCACGTTCCAAATGAATTGCCTCATAGGGATTCAGAGATAGAATCGATTGGTTTTAACCTTGTTGAAGCTTTGAAAGGTCATATTCCATCTAATATGATTTTATATGGCGTTACTGGGGCAGGAAAGACTGCTGTTATCAGATTTATTTGTGATCAACTTATTGCTAAGGGAAATGAATTAGGTCGGGTTGTAAACCCCTTGATTCTAAATTGTAGGAACGTAGATACTCAGTACAGAGTTCTTGCTCATTTGGGGAATTCATTGATAGAAGATTTTGAGGAGAAGATACCTTTCACCGGTTGGCCAACAGATAGAGTATTTGGAAAATTAGTAAAAAGAATGGATGCAATGGGCGGAGTTCACGTAATAGTTCTGGATGAAATAGATCATTTAGTTAAAAAATCAGGAGACGACCTGCTTTACAATCTTACTAATCTTAATGCAGACTTAAATAATGCAAGAAGCTGTGTAATTGGTATTAGTAATGATTTGACATTCACTGAATATTTAGATCCTAGAGTTCGAAGTAGGCTTGGTCAAGAGGATGTAGTATTTACTCCTTACAAAGCCAGCCACTTAGAGGACATTTTAAGAAAACGTTCTGAAATTGGAATTTCAAAAGGAGTTATAGAAAATGGAGTGATTCAACTTTGCTCTGCTTTAGCAGCACAGGAGCATGGAGATGCCCGTAAAGCACTAGATTTGCTACGTGTTTCAACAGAAAAAGCAGATCAAGAAGGCTCAACAAAGGTTTGTGAAAGGCATGTAAG
Source organism: Methanobacteriota archaeon (assembly GCA_002720275.1). GTDB lineage: Archaea > Thermoplasmatota > Poseidoniia > Poseidoniales > Poseidoniaceae > MGIIa-I. Next base: position 24,477 of record PBHR01000039.1, on the reverse strand, counting down.
AATGGCCCAAAACCAAATTGAATGTGATCAAATCACTCCAGTGATTGCAACGTTGCCATTTCAACAAAAATTAGTTCTATTTTCAGTCTTAATTAATGAGCAAAACGGCTTGAATAATATTGCTACTGGTGAAGTTTATGAAGTATACAAGCAATCTTGTAGATTCGCAGGTGTTAACTTTTTAACACAAAGAAGGGTTACAGATTTAATTTCAAATTTAGACATGTTAGGTTTAATTAGTGCTAAAACAGTAAGTCGTGGAAGATATGGAAGGAGTAAAGAAATTAATAGTTGTATTCCAGTCACAATTGAAGCGTCAGAAATTATGCGTAATGCGGATCCTGGCATGATTCCAGTAGTGCAAGGAAAATTTAGATTACAATCAAGACTTTGACAATTGTTAAACCAAGTTGCTAAGTCGCAGGGCTTAATGAGTGAAGTAGCGGACGAAGGAACAATCGGTTTTTTGGTACCTAGTAAAAGAATTTCAGGTTGGTTATTTATAATTTCAATTTGGGGAATTTTATTGTGGTTGCTTAATTTATTAAAGATGGCTACACCCACTGGGGATAAGGTTGTATGGTCGAGTTTACTTTCAATCGGTTTGATTGGTGGAGATTATCAAACAACAAACCCCGATTTTAGACCATATAGTGATGGAATTTTTATTATTCTTTGCGTTATTGTTAATGTTTTAGCAATAAGGGGCATATCATCAAATGTTGATGGAGGCATTAAAGGTTGGTTGATGGGCATTAAATCAGATTTTTGGCCTGCTTTGATTGATCTTTCTAATCCAGGAGGAGTTAGGAAGACGATTTCTTTATGGTGTATTTTGATTGGAGTTTCTTTTTATGTTACTTGGGGGATTTTGAATAGCGGTTGGGTGGATGCAGGTGTTTATGCTGTTGCAGCCCCCTTTGTGGCATTTGGTTGGGCATTTGGGAAATTGGCAGATGCTCAAGCATCAGAGGCAAATGAAAATTAATTTGAAATAAAACTTTCAAATCTTGATTTACATCTTAATTTAACTTTTTCATCAGAAATACAAACTACAATTCCCTCGTTGGGTTGTCCGTAAATTACGTAAGCGTTTAATGGCAAATAAAGGTGTAAAATAATCGGTGCTAGATCTTCTTCTCCATCGACTTTAATCATAACTTTATGTTCTGATTTTGCAGCAGAAATTAAGCAATTACTAAATTCTGAAGTAATTTGTCCGGCTGGGTTTTTACAACTAATTATTTCATCATATCCTTGAATTTTTGGAATTAAATCCTCAGGTAAATCTTGTCTTTTTGTTCTCCCATCAATTACAGCAATATCGGGAATTATTTCACAGTCTCTTAATGCTGAAACACAAACATCTCCAACAGCTACAATTTTTCCACAATGACTTTCTAAATCAAAATCTTTTTTTAATTTTGAGACAGCAATTGATGTATCTTCTTCGGGTCCTTTAAACAAGGTTCCAAATGGTTTCTTAAGTGTATTTTCAATTGCCTTTGGCATTTGTAAATTTTTAGAAACTTGTGATTCATTAATCCATTTTTTCCCATCTCTGGTGTATGTGCCCTTTCTAATTAAACTGCTAGATAGAATTGTTCCCTCTTCAGTGATTAAATGTTCGATTTTAATTATATTTAATGGATGTAAATTCGAGTTAATTCTAGTAGAATTGATTTTTTCACAAGCAGGAAATGTTTCTATGGTGCAAATTATTGCATCACAATCAGTTCTCCATTCTGCAGGTCCTACAGAGTCTTCTAGTTTTTTTGTTAAGATTCTCACTTTTCCAGCATGCATTAATTCTTCTGATTCACTTTTTATTTTTATCCACTCATTTAAGAAAGAATTACGTTCTTCAAATGATTGAACACCACCACTTTTTTTAGATGCAATTTTGTCTGAAGTAATCCAAATTTCTAGAAAATCACATTTATCAAGGGCATTTAGGATTAATTTCTCATGACCTTTATGAAAATGGTCAAAAGTTCCTCCAAGCAAACCTCTCTTAAACGGCCTTGCCATTGAACTACTCATATTGGAGTTACACTTGAGTTTTTGGATAAATAGTAGCAAATTTGGGGCCCTGATGACTAACGGCCTGCTTCATAGTTTCCTCCGGGGCCTGACCCATTCACCAGGGCATTGAGGACTACGGGGTTGTCCAACCATCATTCTAAAGTCCGGCGGGGACCCATTCGTAGCCACTATTGTCTGTTTTTGCAACAAGGATCATTTCAAAAGATCACCATGTTCTTCGATACAGACGTACCACAACTTGGTATCGACATATCATATTTCCATCCGGCGAGGGGCAGAAATCCATGCGATGTTGCAGTGTGGTAAAACTCTGTAAAAGTAGTAGCATTTGAAGTCTTTGTCAAGAAATTTTTGATTGAAGTGATTTTTCCAAATTCGTATGGAACCCTGTTTTTCTACTTAGAATTCTTTTTGAAACGTTTTCATCACCATTAAAATCTATTAGTAAATTTGTATCTGGCCATAATTTTATTGGTTGAGCTAACCAACCAATGTGCTTATGACATTTCCCAATGGTTGGTAAAATACCTTTTCTAATGAACTCTAAGGAATATTTAAGATCCAATAATTGTTGTATTCCCGCTGAATCTTTTGTTAAATCCATTTTGCTTAAAGTTTGCAATAATAATTCAAACAAGTCATTATTGCACCCTGGGTGTTTTATTTCTCCATAACCTGGTATTTGGTGAATTTCACCAGGGGTCCTTAAGATTGCAGCTGACCACGAGATATTTTCAGATTCTAACCAAGCCCTCCCCTTCGAACTCTCAATACAAATTCTTAGCAATTCTTCAGCTAATGGCGCCCACCATTCAATATCTGTTTTTGAAATAATTTTAGAAATATCATCAAAAGTCAAATTGGTGTTCTGATTTAATTTTGATATTAATGTAATCCATGTTTTTATTTCGGAGTCCTCTTCATTAGTTTCCTTGTTTGATAGTAATTTAGCCCAGTTCCCATCAATTTCATTTAAATTTTGCATCCAATTGAGTATGTTTAAAACATCGTTAAAATCTCCCAATGATAGTCTTTGGTTTAGATTTATCCAAGGGGTTAATCCGACTTTGATTAAATTTATTCTAATGGAGGGTGCTAACCATGGTGCTGATGAAATTAAACAAGAAAACCACCAAGCCTTTTCTTCTTCAGAACCTTTTAGTAAAATTTTCCTATATGTTAGTGAAGAATCAGGATTATTTTGTAATTTCGAAATTAGCATTTTTCTTGATTTCAACTTCCATTTATTTGGTGCATTTAATGCAATTTCTCCAATAAAATCTATTGGAATTAATTCAGGAGGCAATAATTCTACCCAATGGGGATCCAATCTTTTTGATATTCGTTGCCAACGTAACCATCTCAGATTTGAAGGAGTAATTATCCAAGATTCTAATGGATGTTCTGATTCTAATTTATTTGCTTCAAATTCATTGCCTTTGGGATATTGTTTACAACATTCAATGATTAGATTCGAATTCTTTATATTTGTTTCAATTTGTGATTTATTAATTAATTTCATTAATATAGGGGGGATCGCATAATTTTCTTCTATGATGGTTTTTTCTTTTTGAATAGCAGAGATTTCTACACTAATCGGCAAGACCACTCCTCTTCCAAGGTGTAAATTCATTAAAGGTAAATTGGATTGTTTTGTTTCTCTTAAAATTAGATTGGGGTTAGTTCCTTCCCATTTTTCTATAATTATTATTCTTAATGCAGGGTATCTAAGGATTGTATTAGAATCAATTGCTGAAAGTTTAATGTTTCTAGGCCATTGTATTGAAAGAGGAACTCCCTTAGAATCATTCATGGCCCATTCAATTATTGACATTAATGCATTTTTTCTTATTTGAGAATTATCAAAAAACAAATCATTAGATGTTGTATTTTCAACCCATTTGGAATTACTCCAATCTAATTTGAATTTGCTCCATGTTGCTTGTTCTCCAGAGGTCCTACGTTTTCTTCTCGAACGATTTGTAATGCCTAATTCCTCTAAAAGGAATTCAAATCTTTCTTTTTGGCTTTTCTCAGTCAATTTCGGATGAATTGTCTTTATCCAATATTGTAAAATTTTTATTGGAAATGAATTTACTTCTCTCGAAAGTAATCCTGTTTCCCCCAAGATAATTCCATCACATGCCGCAGCTTCGAGAAGTAAGTTTATGCCCAATCTTCGTTCTATTTCTGCAATAATGGGTTGTTGGGGTTTAATTTTATGTTTATCGTCATGAAATGTGGCTAAGGTCCAACTATAATCTTCATCCAATAATGTGGGTAATTTTGGCATAGCATCAGGCGGAATTTTTGGAATCCAAGAACCTACAGGCAATGAAAAATTTTTTTCTGGTTCCAATAGTCTTGCTCTGATTATACAAATCGCATCTTCTTTTTGATTCCAATCTGTAATGCCCTCTTGAGTCATGCGTTCGGGCTCTTCAATTCTTTCAAGTTTTGGGATTGAAAACCATCTGCCTTCAAATTCTCTTGAAATAGCCCATGCCCATTCTCCCTCTACCCCTTTATTTCTTGTGGAGACTTCCGCATCAAAATTCCCTATTATGTGAGGGGTTGATGGCAGTATAAAACCCTCCTTTGAGGGTTTTTTTAAGTAACCTAATAGAATCATTGGACCATCTCTTGCAATCAAGCATCCTTCAGCATTTGTTGGTATTTTATTCAAATTTATGTCGGAAAGTCTGGCAAGTTCATCAAGCTCTAATCGGTTCCAACCTTCATTGGTTAATCTTTGTATTGAACCCTTTTGATGTTCACTTTGATCGACAGCAATTAGCCCTTCAGTGCGCATTTTTTTGAATGTAGCGGATGCGTGCGGCAATCTTAATTTTAGGTCTTTGGCGGCTTCGCTAATTTTCCCCCCGCCATCTACCAACCAATCCAGAACTCTTCTTTGATATCCACTTCTAATTTTAGTTGGCAAGTATTGTCACCAATTAAACCAAGTCAAACATTACTAATTAAATTATTGTTATAAAAATAAAGAAATAGTTACATAATGTTACAAATTTCTACTGGAGAATACAATTATATTCCAAATAATTTTTTTTTATGTAAAAATTAGGGAGGGTTTTATCATTTTAGTGTAACAAAGTTACCGAATTAAAGACAACAGTTATATGAGAATCTCTTATCCTTTCTAATATCCGATGACTCAATACGGCATTGAATGGATGTGACTAAGAATGAAAACAGTAAGAATTAGAGAGAAAATAAAGAAATATTTAGGAGACCGCCCAAGAAATACAGCAGAAATTCTTGAGCATATAAATAGCACAATGAGGCATGGAACAACATCCCAACAGTTAGGGAACGTTCTTTCCAAAGACAAGGACATTGTTAAAGTAGGATACATAAAAAGATCCGGTATACTTTCAGGTGGATATGATATATGCGAATGGGCAACTAGAGATTGGGTTGAAGAGAACTGTCCAGGTTGGGTAGAAGGAGAGCCATTATTCTTAGATAGACCAGCAGTTCCTAAAGATAAAAGATAATAATAAAAATTATTTTATCATTTCTTCACGAATTGTTTTAGCTTCGTTCCAAAGATTTTCTTCTTCTTTGTTTTGAGGCTTAAATTGAGGAATGGGGATAGGCCTCATTTGGTTATCAATTGCTACCATGAAGAAAAATCCTGTGCATATTATATCTCCTTTCCAATCAGATTTACTAATTCTTTTTGCAATTACTCTGCAAGCGGCAGAGTGGGTTGAAGTAAAGACTATTTTTGCAGTTATTTCTATTAAATCTCCTTGATGTGCTGGATGCAAAAATTTGAGGGTATCTATTGATATTGTTACAAATTCACGATGGGCAAATTTTGAACATACAATTCCAGCTGCTTTATCCATTAAGGACATCAGTCTTCCGCCAAAAAGTGTGCCATAAGAATTAGTGTCTTGTGGAAACACTTCTTCAATTAATACTACAGGTTCTGTGCTAAATGGTTCCATATTCTCAAACACTCCCTGAAAGCACTCACATATCAATAAAGCGCGCGGAGAGTTAACAATATGTTGATTGACGGGTATATATGGGTCGGCCCACTTCTTCAGAAGCATTCCTTGATTGGGACGATTTACTTTGGGAAGATCCCGATGGAGGGATAGTACAAATTCATGGAGTATTACCTACTGTAGTTTATCCAAATACATTGAGGCCAAGGAATACTTGGTCTGGATTAGGTTTGATGGTATCTGAAGAGGAAATAGAATTGTGGGAGCATGAAGAAGAATTAGAAAAAAAAAGCCCGGGAATTAATTTTGTTGGTGCAAGTTCACAAGGTGGAGACTTTTCTAGATTATTAGGAGGTTTGTCATTATTAGAAAACATTCAAACATGTAAGTTCCCTGATCCAGAACCTCGTAGATTGCATAAATATGCAATAAGAGGCGATAAACCCATTTTTTTTATTGAGCCCCCCTTGTCAGATGATGAGTGGTGTAATTGGTTAGAAATGCACGCATTAGAATTAACAAGGCCGATGAAGATGTTTTCAAATCTCTGGTCTCGTAGAAAATTCAAGAAAAATTTATCAAAAATGTTGAAAATTGCCAAAATTAAATCCGGAGAATCTTCTGAATTTGCTGTAGCTTCAGCTATTTCTGCTGCTTGGTGGGTTGGTATAGAAGACAACATTAGTTTGGAATTGAAACAAAAAAGAGATGAAAGGTATGCATCTAGAATTAGAGGTGCTTTATCTGAGATGAGAAATTCCGGAATTGAGAGCCCTAAACTTTTACTAGTCGCTTCTTTGCCACAGAGAAAATCATTGTTTAATGCGCTAGAAAAAATGCCTTTAGTAGAAATGCCGTTATGTACTGAAACCCTTTCCGAATTAAATGAGGAAGAAGAATGAGCGAGGCGCCGACAGTTAGAGTTGAGAATCAACTCATTCGATTTGTTCCACCTGTTCCAATAGAATTAGATGTGGCTGTAACTAAATTAGGGGCTATTCGTCAAGATGATTTTGCAGTTCATACTTTAGCAACTCCGAGAGCAACAATCATTGTGGATAAAGAAGGTAGAATTGTAATTCATGGAACAAATAGGATGGAGGTAGCAAGACATGCGGCTAAAGAATTTTTATTGCTCTTAGGTAAGTCAGATGAAGGATTGAAGGCGGAGTTAGGTGGAATTATAGCCTCATTTAAATTCCAAGATAAATTAAATATCGAACGTTTAATCAAAAAATTAGGAAAAATAGTGGAAAAGGATGATCGCTTGGGTTGCGTTAAAGTAAAAGATTCACGACACAAGATTACTTTATTTATTTGGGAAAATGGAAAAGTAATTGTTGAAAATGCAACACATGCAAACCTTGTTGCAATGGCTGCTGTTTATTGGCAAGAAAGGTTACTAGAGGATGGTATTTTGATTAAGTCTGAATTAAATTCAGAGGCTGATTGATTTATGTCTTTAGTTGATGGGAAGTGGAATGGGCCAATTATTGACAATCATTTTCATTTAAATCGTAATGGTAGATTTTTATCAGCCGCTGAGGATTTTAAAAACGCAGGTGGCACGGGATTAATTTTAGTACATTGCCCCAATTTCAGTTCACCTCCAACAACAAAAAAAGAACATAAAAACTCTTATTTTGATACAATTTTAATGGCAGAACAAGTTAGAGAAAAGGTTGAGATTAACGTGAGGGTTGTTCTTGGCCCACACCCAGCAGCATTTGCTCATCAATTTGAATTATGGTTTGAAGAAGAAGGTGAAAAAGGTGCACAGAGAGCAATTGAAAATTATAATGATAGCATCGAGATAGCACTTGATTTTGTTCAAGAAGGTAAAGCTGTTGCAATTGGAGAGGTTGGTAGACCACATTGGAAAACTTCAGATGAAGTAATTGGTTTATCTAATAAATTGCTTGAAGAAACAATGAGTTTGGCAAAAAAAGAAAAAATACCCTTGCAGTTACATATGGAAGAAAATGGTAATCAAACATATGATGATTTAGAATCTATGGCAGAGCGTGTAGGATTGAATCCGGTATATTTGGTGAGGCATTTTGCACCAGCAGATGTATCAATTTCGATGGTTGGGAAAATAACTCCAAGTGTAAATCTTGGTAAAGATGGAATTAAAACATTAGTTGATACTTGTAAATTAAGCGATCATGGATTTATGTTGGAAACTGATTATATGGATGATCCAAGAAGGCCAGGTGCTGTTTTAGGGCCAAAAACAGTGCCAAAAAGAACACAGCAATTGGCATTATTAGCCGAAGAAAATGGGTTAGATGAGGAGATGTTCTATAACATGCATCAAGAATTACCTAACATGATTTATGGAGAATTAAATTAACCTTAGAACTCGGCCCCGAAGGGGCCGTTGATGAGTAATGGTCATACACTAGTTTTTGCGATACTTGCAATCGGGTGTGTTTATTCTAGGTTTGAATGGTAAAGTAGCCTTGGTCTTTGGAGTGGCTTCTGAAGATTCTATTGCTTGGGCAATTTGTCAAAGATTAGCACAAGCCGGATGTAAATTGTATTTAGGTTATCAGAAAAGATTTATGTCTAGAATTTTCCAATTGAAGGATAAATTACCAGAAATTGCAGGATTTTATCCTTTAGATGTTGCTGGTGATGAAACCACTGCAGAATTTTTTAATGAATTTAAAAAAGAGAATCCGAATTTGAAGGTTGATGTCATGGTTCATGCAATTGGATTTGCGCCTAGAGAATGTTTTGATAGACATATCTTATTTGTTGATGATGATGCGATTAATACAGCAATTACAATTTCAGCTAATTCTCTACAAAGAATAATGCGGCACGCAATGCCTTTTTTGAATAAAAACTCGTCAACTATTACTCTGACTTATGCAGCATCTACGAGATTTGTTCCTAATTATGGCGTGATGTCAATTGCTAAAGCGGCATTAGAAAGTTGGACAAGAGAATTGGCTTGTCAATTAGGCCCTGAAGGTCATCGTTTGAATGCAATATCTAGTGGTCCAATTAAAACAATAGCCGCAGGAGGGATCCCTGGTTTTGATAAAATACTAGATCATGTAGAAGAAAACTCCCCTTTGAGACGGAATGTGAACCAAGATGATGTTGCTGGATGCACAATTTGGCTAGCATCGGAATTATCATCTGGAGTAACTGGCCAATGTATTCATGTAGATGCAGGTTATTCTTCAACTATGGTACCTGGTTCCATTATGGGTGATGACTAATGGGAAAAGTACCAGATATAGAAGATTCACAGGGCCCATTTGAGCCTATAGCAATAATTGGCATGTCATGTATTTTCCCAGATTCTGAAAATATTGAAAAATTTTGGGAAAATATTCTTTCTAAACATGTATCATTTAAAGAAGTGCCAGAAAACAGATGGGACCCTAGAGATTTTTTCAATGAAGATGGTGGAGAAAATAAAACATATTCAAAAATAGGTGCTTTTGTTGAAAATTATGATTTTGATTGGAGGAGGTGGCGTCAGCCACCAGGTACATTACCCCAAATTGATGTTTGTCAACAATGGGCGGTTTCAGTTTCCGCTTCAGCCTTAGAAAATGCTGGTTATTTAGGAGATGGATGTTTAGAACCACCTAGAGGAAAAACAAGTGTTATTTTTGCTAATGCATTGGGTGGAGAAAATAGAAATTTATCAAATCAAAGAGTTTGGGCTCAAAGAACATTACGCCTTGCCAAAGAATCAGGATTACAAGATGAAGCAACATTTCTTGATGAACTCACAAAAGGTCTTCCAAAAATTGATGAAGATACAATGCCGGGGGAATTAGCAAATGTTGTAGCGGGCAGAGTTGCTAATTTGTTAGATTTACAAGGACCTAATTACACTACTGATGCTGCTTGTGCATCTTCAATGGCTGCAATTCTTGATGCTTGTAGATTATTGCAATTAAGGCAAGTTGACATGGCAATTGCGGGTGCAAGTGATAGGACAATGGATCCAGCAACTTATTCAAAATTTAGTGCAATTGGAGCGCTTTCATCTACACATTCAACACCTTTCGATTCTCGTGCCAATGGTTTTGTGATGGGAGAGGGAGCAGGCGCGCTTGTGCTAAAAAGATTGAATGATGCAATTTCAGATGGCGATACGATTCATGCAGTAATAAGAGGAATAGGTGCTAGTTCTGATGGTCGTGGAAAAGGGATTACAGCACCTAGTAAAAGAGGTCAAGCACAGGCTGTAAATAGAGCATATCGTCAAGCAGGATATTCTGTTGAGACTGTCGGATTGATTGAAGCACATGGAACATCCACTAGGGTTGGAGATGCAACGGAACTTGGTACCTTGACTGAAATTTTTAAGGAATTACCTTACGGTGAAAATGTTGCTGTTGGTTCTATTAAAAGTCAAATTGGGCATTTAAAAGCAGCAGCAGGTATAGCTGGGACAATCAAGGCTGTGCTTGCTGTTTCAAACAAAATTATTCCGCCAAGTGCAGGTTTTGAAACACCCAATGATACAGTTGATTGGAGTAAGAATCCATTTTTTGTGCCAACAGAATCAGAAAAGTGGGATTCTAAAGATTCAATTCCATTTAGAGCAGGGGTATCTGCGTTTGGTTTTGGCGGAACTAATTTTCATATTGCTTTAGAGTCTTATGATGAAACATTACATTATAACTTATCTAATGAATGGAAACAAAGGTGGTTGGCATATACAGGAAACCTGAATGAATCATCAAAGAATACTCTTGTAGCTTTTAATAATGATTTAGAACCAAAAATGTCTTGGGAGGAATTAAAATTAATAGAAGGAGGATTACTTTTAATCAACGCTAATAATTCAAATGAGATGAAATCTAAAATCACTGAATTAAAATCAAAATATTTAAAATTAGGTGAAACTTTTGACAATTCTCCAGATGGGGTTAGATTGTCTGAGGAATTATCAAAACAATCAAAAGATTTTATTTGTCAAGGTTTAAGACTGGCTTTAGTTGCTACTAAATGGGATGATTTTTTCAAAAAATTAGATTTATTGTTAGAAAATATTGATGATGAAAGTAAATGGCTCTTCCTTGCAAGTCAAGATGTTTTTATTACTGAAAAAGAGATTTATGAAGAAAATAAAATAGCACATTTATTTCCAGGGCAAGGTTCACAATATGTTGGAATGACATATGATTTATCATTAAGGTATGGAATCGTTCAAGAGACTTGGGAAGAAGCTGATAAAACCATGATAGAGATTTTAGATGGTAAAAAATTATCAGAATTTGTATTACGATCAAATCTAACTAAAGATGAATTGATAGAAGCAGAACAAAAATTGAAACAAACAGAGTATACTCAACCTGCAATGTTAACTGCTGATTTGGCATTAAATAGATTGCTTGGTCAGCACGGGCAAATACCAGATATGGTAGCAGGCCATAGTCTTGGAGAATATGCAGCATTGATGGTGTCTGGAATTTTACAATTCCACGATGCATTACGAGCCGCTGCAGCAAGGGGAACAGAAATGGGAAGTGTAGAAGTTCCCGATAAAGGATTAATGGCTAGTATTACTGCACCTTATGAAACAATTGAGGATGTATTGTATGAATTGGAAGATTACGTAATTCCTGCAAATAAGAACTCTCCAATGATGACTGTAATAGCAGGTGAAACTGATGGAGTTAAAAACGCAATAAAAAAATTTGAAGAATTAGGGATTAATTGTGTGATTTTACCAACAAGTCATGCTTTCCATACAAGTATTGTTGCACCTGCGAATGAACCATTGAAACGATTTTTAGAAGATTTAGAAATTAATTTACCACAAATACCTATTACTTCAAATTATGATGGAGAGTTTTATCCATCAAAGTGTGAAGATGGTTTTACTGTTAAGGAAACGATACTCCCTCAATTAACTCCTCAAATGTCCTCGCCTGTAGAATGGACAAGACAAATTGAAAATATGTATGAAGAAGATACAACTGTTTTTGTAGAAGTAGGCCCAAAGAGAGCATTAACTACTTTTTGTGGTCAAATTCTAAGAGATCATGAACACGTATCAATAATGACAAATCATCCAAAGCAAGGAGGAATTAGATCCTTCCTTTCTTCTTTAGGCCAATTAGCAATCTTGGGCCAACAGATTGTAAATCCAACTCTTGAAAATGAAATATATTCAGAATCATTTAGAGCCGGGCCACTAGAATCAACAAGAAAGCCTGTGGAAATTGAAATTTCTAAGCCTTTAGATATAGAGGTTCCAAAAATAATTGCGAGGAAATTACCACAATTTTCTATTGAAGATTGGGTTGCTAATGTTTGCTCAGAATTTAGTGGTTATCCCAGTTCAGTATGTAAAGGAAATGTAGATTTAATAGATGGTTTGGGAATTGATTCTAATGATTTAGAAAAATTAAAAACTAAAATTTCACAAAAAGCAGTATGCAACAAATCGCTTAAAGAAGCAAAAACAATTTCCCAATTGGTTGAATGTATAGATTCTGTTACTGAGTCAATAGGAATGTCAAATAAATCTAAAAATTCAATAATGAATGATACAAATTCTTTAATTGATAATAGTAGAAAAACAGACGCCTTCGTAGTTAGTGGCGTTAGTTTAGGATTGCCGGGGTTAGATCAAGTTTTTGATCCAAATACCCTTGAAAGAATTATTGAAGGTGAGAATTTTATTACAGAATTATCTGATGAATATAAACAAAGATTATTGGACAAGAATCTCGTAAGGATTGTTAAAGATAGTAATGGAAATTCAGAATTAGTTCCATGTGAAACATTTGATATGATACCTCAATTAGCCGGAAGGGGTGGCTATTTTGATCTCGTCGAACAGTATGGAATAGATGCAAAAATCACATCTGCAATGGATATAACAACTAAATTAGCATTTGCGTCAGGGTTAGAAGCATTACGTGATGCGGGTTTACCTTTGGTTTCTGAAGAACAAGTCAGTAGTAATGGTAAACGACTTGTTAGGGGTTGGAAATTACCCGTTTCTGAAAGAGAAACTACGGGGGTTATTTTTGCTTCTGTTTTCCCAGGTTATGAAGAATTATTGAAACATGCAGCAAATAATGGAGCTGATGAGAATGGAACTTTTGATAGGAGATTTTTATTACAGATTTTGTCTATGGGGCATAGTCAATTCGCACAATGGATTGGTGCAAAAGGCCCTAATACTGCTATAAATAATGCTTGTGCATCAACTCCTGCAGCATTTTCCATAGCAGAAGATTGGATTACAACAGGTAGAGCCTCTCGAGTTATTGTTGTTAGCGCTGATGATACTACTAGTGATGTTTTATTGGAATGGATTGGTGCAGGTTTTGCTGGTGCCGGTGCTCATTCTATTGGAAACGTTGTTGAAGAAGTAAGTCTCCCTTTTGATGCTAGAAGAAATGGAATGTTGCTTGGAATGGGTGGCGCGGCATTTGTTATTGAAAAAGAAAGTGCATCAAGAATTAGAGGAGTAACTCCATATTGTGAGTTATTAGGTTCGCATATTGGTAACTCAGCGTTTCATCCAACAAGGTTAGATGTTGAACATGTTTCAGAATCTTTTGACAAATTTATATTTCAAATGGAAAATATGTGGGGCTTTGATAGACATCAGATTGCAGAAAAAACAACTTTCATGTCGCATGAACCCGCTACTCCTCCAAGAGGGGGTTCTGCTTCAGCAGAGATAAACGCGTTAAGGAAGGCCTTTGGAAGTTCAGCAGAAAAATTAGTAATTACGAATACTAAAGGTTTCACAGGACACCCAATGGGTGTTGGAATAGAAGATGCAGTTACAATTTATGGTCTTGCAAAAGGAAAGTTACCTCCTATTGCTAATTTTAAAGAAGCAGATCCAGAATTAGGGGCACTGAAACTATCAGAAGGAGGGGAGTATGATGTTGAATATGCTTTACGTCATGCTGCAGGATTTGGAAGTCAAATGGCTCTAACTTTATTCAAGAGAATTGCAAGAACTACAAATAGAATTCAACAAAAGAATGTAATTAATTGGATTGAAAGAATTACTGGTGATAAAATTGAATTAAGAATTTTTGAAAGAAAATTAGTTGGTTGGAGAAATCCCGATGAAAATATTATTGGAGGGATACAAGGAACTGAATGGGTAGTTCCAGAATTTGATGCGGAATTAGAAATAAGAACTACCACTGAGGAATTAGAGAAGCAGATAGAAACCAAAGAAATTGTGCAGCCTATTGTTGAACCAAAAGTTGTAATGCCTCAAAAAATAGTAGTGGATGATAAAATCACTCAAAAGGTCCTAGAAACGGTTGTTGAACACACTGGATACCCAGCAGACTTTATTGAATTTGATCAAGATTTAGAAGGAGAATTAGGTGTCGATTCTGTAAAACAAGCGGAAATTATGGCAGATTTAAGAGAATATTTTGGTTTACCTCTAGATGAGAATTTTGTATTGTCAGAGTACCCAACATTAAATCATATGATTTCATATTTAACAAAAATGAGTGATGGAGAATCTCCAGATTTACAAGACACAGAAGAGTCACCAATTGCTTCGGAAGAAGTTAAAGAACCATTAGAAGTAAATTTAGAAACTCAAGAAGATGAAAGTGTTGTAAGTTTAGAAATTATTGAGGTTGATGATGAAATTAAGAGTGCTGTTTTACAAGTTGTGGTTGAACATACAGGATATCCAGAAGATTTTATCGGTTTTGATCAAGATTTAGAAGGAGAATTAGGTGTCGATTCTGTAAAACAAGCTGAAATGATGGGAGATTTAAGAACAAAATTCAAACTTCCAGTAGATGAGAATTTTGTATTGTCTGAACACCCAACATTAAACCATATAGCGTCATATATTTCAAAAATGTCTGATACGAAAATTAATAATGAAGATGTTTCAAAACAAATTGACGTAGTAGATGAACTAAAAATAGAACCTATACAAGAAAAAACTATTGTTACAAATGATGTAATTGATGATTCTGAAGTACGTAGATGGCAGGTTGAAGTTGAAGAAGCCGAAGAATTAGTTGATGATGAAATAGATGTTCATGGCCGAACAATTTTAATTACTGATGAAGATTGGAATTTAGGTGAATCAATTGCTGATGAATTATCATCCAAAGGCGCAAAAGTAATTTTATTAAGTTTAGATACTTCTGTTAAAGATTTTTCAATTGAAGAAAAGAATGAGGTTCCATTGCTTAGAGCAAACCCGAATTCAGATAGCCAGATGTTAGAGGTCGCTAACCATGTAGCCTCTATTGGGAATTTAGGTGGGTTAATTCATTTAGCGCCCTTGAATCTTGCGGGTTTGGAATGGAGTTTGAAAAATAGTAAAATACAAACAACAATTTCTACAAATTCATTGTTTAATTTATTACATGAATTAGATTCTGATTTTAGTAATATTAATTCTGGAATTGTAGTTAGTGTTTCAGCAATGGATGGAAGGCATGGAAATAGGAGTTCTCACTTCAACCCTGTTGCAGCAGGTGCCCATGGAATTGTAAAATCATATGCTAAAGAACGACCTAATCTGAAATGTACAGCATTAGATGTACATCCTGACCTAATTTCAAACACTCAAGAATTAGCTAAGCACATAGTTAAAGAATCCTTGTGTAAAAATAAGTTAGTAGAAGTAGGCTTAGATCGTGATTTAAGACGATGGAAATTAGTATTATTTGATGAATCATTGATAGAAGAGCGTTCAAAACTAAAATCTGATGATATATTACTTGTTTCAGGTGGTGGTTCAGGAGTCACTGCAGCATCGTGTATTGCTTTAGCGTCATCATGTAGAGATTCAAATGCGACTTTTATTTTGTTAGGGAGAACAGAATTAATCCCTGAAACATCTGAATGGGTAAATGATACTGAAGAACAATTAAACGAAAGAAAATTATTGCTAAGAGAAAAATTAATTGAAGAAAATGGTGCAGTGAACATGGTACAATGGGA
Organism: Methanobacteriota archaeon; assembly: GCA_002720275.1. Classification (GTDB taxonomy): domain Archaea; phylum Thermoplasmatota; class Poseidoniia; order Poseidoniales; family Poseidoniaceae; genus MGIIa-I. The sequence continues at coordinate 8,506 of PBHR01000039.1, read as the reverse complement.
AAATGCTTGGAAACCATTTACAAGATCATTAGACATTCATCTAACAATTAATGCAATCAAATCCACAGGAAATAATTGTGAGTATTATAGTTGTGACGTTACAGATTATAAAAACCTCTCAAAAGTAGGAAAAAATATTGGACAGAAATTTGGCCCTATTACAGGTATAATCCATGGAGCAGGCATTGAAGACTCAAAATTAATTGGAGATAAAGACCCTGAAATTTTTGAAAAAGTAGTTTCAATAAAGACTGAAGGGTGGATTAATTTGGTTAATACAGCTGAAATTAGTGGAACAAAAGATCTTAGAATTGCGTGTTGTTTTACAAGCATTGCTGGAAGATTTGGAAATGCAGGCCAAACAGATTATTCTGCAGCAAATTGTATTCTTGATGCGGAAATGTCTAGATTAAATGCAACTAATAAAACTAGAGCGATAGCTATCGCTTGGACTGGTTGGAGAGAAGTAGGAATGGCCACTAAAGGTTCTATTGAAAAGGTGTTTGAACAAGCAGGAATACAAACTGTAGGGCTTGAAAAAGGAGTAAAATTATTTGTTGATGAAATATTAAGTAATGGGAAAAGGAGAGTTGTAATTGCAGGTAATTTAGGTATTTTAGATGAATTAGGGGTACAAAGAGATCCTCCGTTATTAATGCCTAGTAAAATTTCATCAATTATTGAAGATCAGGGCCAAATGAGTTTAATTGATTACATAGTTAGTTTCAAGGAAGGAGAATCAATTACAGTTGAAACAACTTTTGATGTGGAAACATATCCCTTTTTAGAAGATCACTCTATTGAAAATGTACCTTATTTGCCAGGAGTAATGGCATTAGAATTATTTGCTCAATGCTCTCATTTACTTGCACCTAATAGTTTTGTATCTGGATTTAAAGATGTAAAATTTGGTCTGCCTGTGAAATTAATTCGCCCCACACAAAAAGTCCGAGTCATTGCAAAAAGAGATGGTGCAGAAGTACATTGTATAATGGAATCAGACTTGATTAATTCTGAAGGACAGGTGTTTGGGCAACCAAAACAACATCATTCTGCCTTTGTTAAATTGTCAAAAACATATGAGTCAAGTAAAAAATCAACGATTGGATTGCCAGAGGCAGGACCAGTTACCAACAGCTCAAATTTCATTTATTCTAGATTTTTCCACGGCCCTAGTTTCCAATCTCATGCAGGGATAATTGCAGGGATTTCAATTGAAGATAATTTAGGTGCCGATGGAAAAATTTTACAAAGACATCAATTGCCTAAAAAAGAACAATTTAAATTAGAGTTAGAAAATGTTGAATTAAAATTAGAATCTTATCCTATGTTGATAGAATCATCATTTCAAAACGCAGGAATGGTGACGATGGAACAAACAAATATGCAAGCTCTTCCTGTAGGGATCTTATCATCTACACTTTTACGCCAGCCAGAAAATAATGCTAATCTGTTAATAAGGACAATCTGTCGTGAAATTTCAGAAGGAGTTAGTTTACATGACGCAATAATTGTTGAAGATACACCAAGTAAATCAATTGTTATGATTCTTGAAGGTATTCAACTCAAAGCATTAGCGCCCTTGGAAGATTCAATGCGTTTTGATTTGGAGCGTTAATTTATGTGGTTTCCTTGTGATGAAATAAAAGAACTTAATTTAGATTTACCAAAGAAACTTGGGATTAAAATAAATTATTTGAAAATAAGAAAAACTGAATTTGGAGAAGAAATAAAAGATATTAGTAATTTAGATTTTATTGATTTAGAAGAAATTAGAAATTTTAAGACTGCAAAACGTTCTGAAGAACATGCCACGGGTAGGTATTTATTATTCCAAATGTTTAGAAAAAATTTCCCTTCAATAGATCCAAAATTAATTCGAGTTTCAAGAGATGAGAATAGAGCGCCTTATTTTGAATGGAAAGACAATACATCTGAAACTGAATTATTACCTAATTTTAGTATTTCCACGACTAGAGGCATGGCAATTGTTGCTATTTCTAACGCTGATTTAAGGATTGGAATTGATGTTGAAATCTCTAACCAAAGTAGATCTAAAAATTTATTAGAATTTTTATCAAATGGGCTAGAATTGGAAAAAATTAAATTATTATATGAATCAGATGGAAATAATACATTAAATAAAATTTGGACAATAAAAGAATCAATTTTGAAGGCTTTAAGGGTGGGTATGAGTATTTCACCAACTCAAATAAAAATAATGAATAAAAATAATAAATTTGAACAAAACATTAATTATGATGGTAGCCTAATTATTTTTAAAAATTATTTAATCAAATTTAAAGAAGAATATTTCTTATCCATTGCTTATGGGAAATTAAAGAGTGCAGGACCCGGGAATCGAACCCGGACCGCTGGCTTGGAAGGCCAGAATCATACCGCTAGACCAGTCCTGCAGTAGTCTTGCGTTCTCTATTGTTGATATATTAGATTCGGTTAAATTAAATCAAATCATCAAGTAAATCATCATTGATATTTTGATTAACATTTTGATCTGTAAACTTCCTCATGTTATTTGATCTATGATGGCTTGGTTTGAGTTGTGCAGCAGTTCTTGATCTGTTAATCATTGTATTTGGCAAAGGAGGTTTAGTTCTTTCTTTGATTCTATTTCGAATGAATTCTTCCTTAACTTTTCTTTGACCTCTTCTTGAATTCCATATTTTTCCAGATTGTAATAATATGAAAATTCCAGCAACAATTGCTAAACTCATTGGAGTAATGTGGGGGGCTACAGGGCCTAACATCTCAATATATGATTCTATGGCGCTTAATTCATCTTCAACAACTTTAGGTATTTCATCTTCATTTTCAAATCCAGAAAATATTATTTCTTCCCCCTCTATTAAGACATTTGATCCTATTGCTAGAACTTTAAAAGTGGAATTCCATTCTCCAACTCCACCTACTTTAATTTTAAAATCAAAGGTTTTTGTAGATTCAATTGCACCTGATGCTTGTAATTCTAAGAGCCAAGAAGTTTGAATAGTATCTAATCCTGGCCCAATTTCTAAATAAATAAAGACTTTTATTGCTTCATTCATTGTATTAGATATTGTACAAGTCCCATTTATTTCACCACTAGGGTCAACTACTGTTTGTGATGTTTCTAGGTTACATGTTATTGTAGTGGTTGGGATATTTCTTGAATTATCTTGAGGCCAATGGTCTATCCAAGATGCGTCTAATGAATTGTTGTCTCCATATCCATCTCCATCAGAGTCAATCCATTGAGAATTTATTTGTGGCAATGCATCAATATTATCTGAATATCCATCACCATCTGAGTCTATACATCCTAATTCAGGACCTAAATGTGAAGATCCAAATATCGAAGGACATGCATCAGGAGAAGTTCCTGCAGGATTATCCCCATATCCATCCCCGTCAGAATCTATCCATTGGCTAGAATCTTCAGGTAATGGATCAATTGAATCCGCGCTTCCATCTCTATCAGTATCTAAACACCCAAACGGTGTAGACGATGAATTACCATAATAGTCTATACAACCATCTGCCTGAGTTCCTAATGGATTATCCCCATATCCATCCCCATCAGAATCTATCCATTGTGTTGGGTTTTCTGGAAGAGAATCATTTGAATTTGCATATCCATCTCCGTCATTATCAACACAACCTAATAGGATGATTGAAGAATTTCCCGCAGTACTTGGGCAATCATCTGGATATAATGCAGGATATGTATTATCCCCATATCCATCCCCATCTGTATCGTTCCATTGAGTGCTATCATTTGGGAATGCATCTGCACCATCAGCAATAGAATAAAAGAAATCAGGATCACTATAACCGTCATTATCGCTGTCGGGACATCCTAAACGGTCTTTGTTAGATTTACCATAACTATCTTGGCACGCATCTTCATTTAAGTCATCAAATCCGTCTCCATCATTATCAATATGCCTCAAGACGTCATCAGGGAAATCATCATATTCGTTTGAATATCCATCATTATCATTGTCTGGGCATCCATATCGGTCAATCCATGATGTTCCAGGTAAATATTGGCATGAATCATATTGTGGACCTTCTGGATTATCCCCATATCCATCCCCATCAGCATCTTCCCATTGCCCTGCTAAATTCTCTAAAGCATCATCACTATTTGCATAACCGTCTCCATCTGAATCAGGGCAACCCCAATTGAAATTTTTAGTTGAATTTCCTGCTTCATTAGGGCAATTATCTGGTCTGACCCCGTTTGAATTATCTCCATATCCGTCCCCATCAGTATCTATCCATTGAGTACTTTCAAATGGGAAATCATCATCTGAATCCCCATATCCATCCCCATCAGAATCTAAACATCCGTAATTCCCATTTTGATTAGAGTTGCCAGCATAGTTCGGGCAATCATCAGCAAAATTACCCGCCGGGTTATCCCCATATCCATCTCCATCAGAATCTTCCCATTGGGTCCCATCATTGGGGAATGCATCACCATTTGTGCCGCTTGAATTATCTCCAAAGCCATCTCCATCAGAATCAGCCCATTGGCTAGGATCATTGGGCATGAAATCAGGATTACTACCTGCAAGATTATCCCCATATCCATCTCCATCAGAATCTTCCCATTGGGTGCCATCATTAGGTAATGGGTCTGAATTATCATCCCAACCATCCCCATCAGAATCTAAACATCCTAGAATATTATTTTCAGTTGATGTGCCAGAAACTAAAGGACAACTATCTGGGTTGTTTCCTCCTGATTCATCGCCATAACCATCCCCATCAGAATCTCTCCATTGGGTGCCATCATTAGGAAATGCATCTGCACTACCTAGCGGATGTGCTTGAGAATTTCCATCAGGGTCACTATATCCGTCTCCATCACTATCTGTACAACCTTTTCGATCTTGAGAACTGGTTCCATGGCTTCCAGGGCAACTATCTCCATTATTGGAGGGAGGGGGGTTATCCCCATATCCATCCCCATCAGAATCTATCCATTGTTCGGGATCTCCGATAAACTCATCAGCACCATGAGCTATTGTCCATGATCCATCAGGGTCACTATAACCATCGCCATCAAAATCAGGGCAACCGGCTCTGTCTTCTGTTGAAGTGCCAGATATGGCAACACATGCATCTGCTCCATCCCCTGTAGTCCAAATGCCATCTGGATTACTAAAACCATCACCATCTAAATCAGGACATCCATTTCTATCAATTGTTGATGACCCCTGAGTAATTAGGCAATCATCAGGAGTTGTCCCAGCAGGGTTATCTCCAAAACCATCAATGTCTGAGTCTGCCCATTGTGTTGAATCAGAAATAAATGCATCAGCACCATTTGCAACAGTCCAACCTCCATCAGGGTCACTATATCCGTCCCCATCAGAATCTAAACATCCTTGTCTATCACTTGTGGAATTACCCCATAAACCGAGACAATCATCAATACTTGTATCATCAAAGCCATCAAAATCAAGATCGTTTGTTGAGTTTATTAATCCACTATCTACATTTACTGAAACAGCAAATGGTTGTGGTCCTTGAGGTACATTTGTTCCAGTGATATGAACTTCCCAAGTACCACTTTGTGGTGCGTTAATTGTAATGCCCTTTGTCGAATCTAAATTATTTGATAATTGTTGAACTGTTCCATCAGGTCTGTGTAATTCAATATCTAAATCATTTACTAGGTGAGGGCCTACTCCTGGAGAACTTGCAGGATCAATATAGGAAAGTACAACTTTTAGTGTTGGCATTGCTGCTGGTACATTGAATGAAAACTCTCTAAATTGTCCTGTATTAACAGTTTCACCATCTACAAAAGAACTGTTTATGGAACCCCCTAAATCGATTCTTCCCCATCCCTCATGATAATTAGGAATCGTTTCTCCAGCTCCATTATTTGGATCACCATATTGTCCAGCCATATCATCAGCTCCAGCGATAAATAATGATGTAATTAGGGCTGAACTCGGATTTGAAACTCCTAAATTAGTGTCTAGATGTTCCAAAAGCAATGCGGCAGAACCTGCAGTTAGTGGTGTTGCCATACTAGTTCCTCCCATGTATACATGATCAGAATCGTAAGCTAACCAACCTCCTGATGTTGAAGCTCTACTTCTTGTAGAAAGAATCCAAGTCCCTGGAGCAGTAACTTCTGGCTTTTGCCGATCATCATCAGTAGGTCCTCTGCTTGAAAATGCCGCCATACCCTCTGGATCTCCCCCCGTTAAATCAGAAGCAATTGGTTCGCCGTAATCTGCACCCCATGAACTAGGAAGAAAGTTTCCAGAATTTGTGGGCAAAGTATCTCTATCGTTTTCAGAGGCACCAACTGTAATTACATTTTTTGCCGTCGCAGGAGCTCCCATCGAATCATCATCAACTTCACCATCTCCGTCATCATCTACTCCTTCGTTCGCTGCAGCAAATAGTATAACCATGTCTTGATATGTATAAGATGCTTGATCAGCCTGTTGAGAAGTTGCAGTATATTGTCCAGCAGCATTAGAACCCCATGAGTTTGTATGAACTCTTGAACCATTTTCATATGCTTGAGCGAACATAGTATTCAAATCATCTGGAATTCCAAATAATCCATACCAATCAGTTTCTCCAGATGCTACAGTAAAATCTGCCCATTGTTCAGTCGCTTGAAAGTGTAAAGTTGCCGCAGGTGCAGCACCAACAATAGAACCTCCAGAAGCAGAACCATCTCCCAGTACAGAACCAGCCACATGAGTTCCATGGCCATTTCCACACTGATAACAGTTGGATAGGTCTGCAGCCCCATCATCTAAGGATGCTGCTGGCTCAATCCAACCAACATCTTTCCACCATTGAGGAATTGGTAATGATTCAATGCCATTTATTCTTCCTTGAAAATCAGGATGCATAGTGCCGTCATCAACTCCAGAATCTAATCCTGAATCTGCAACAGTGACTTGAACACCAGCACCTGTTAAACCAGTCCAAGCAGCATTTAAATTACTCATTTCTGCAGTTTGAGATACATAATCCACTTCAATAATGTCTCTTCCAATTGTATTTTGAGTATAAAATTTAAATTTTGGTTCAATCCATTCAACACCAGGATTATTGGCTAATCTCGAAATCCCTATTTCATCTACCAATAAAGTTGCCCATCTATTACTATGGGAGAGTAATGTAAGTGAATCATCAAGTTGTAATTCAGGTAATGTATTCCCTGAAAGAACTATTGTGACAACACCTTTTCCAAAAATGGTGAACCCTTGCTCGAATTCACCAACAAGTAATTCATCAATCATTGGATGAACTTTATCTGTAGGATCTAAACTCATAATTCCTTGAACTTCTAATTGCTCTAATTCTTGAGTGGTTTTCATTGGGATGAAGCAATGGAATGCTCCATGAGGTATGTATGAATGACATTCAATTCCTGCATCATTAAGAGAATACAACCATTCCGATGGAACAGGCATTGAATGTTGTAGGATATACCATCCACTGACTAAATCACCAAATTCAACTGACCATTCAGCTGGGTTAATCGGTTGGGCATTTCTAAACCGTAACTCTATTTTTTCGGAATTACTATTTTCATCAATTGTCCAACCTGAAGAAAGATCCAAATTAGGAAAAACATTCATCTCCTCTAAAGATTCTAGATCTGCATTAGTTTTGATTATTTGATCATTGTTTGAATATCCATTTGCAGTAACCGCCCAACTGGGGAAAATAAAAATCAAAGTTAAAGCTATTATTAGTGCTTTTTTGTTTTTAAAATTAATTCTATGACCAGATTTCATACTACTGCCTCATGTTGCTCCATTACCTGCCGCCAAATCAAACCTTTGGAGGTGCTAATTTCCATTTTAATGAATAAGGATTGTAAACTTGATGCTTGAGCGGTTGTTGTGAAAGATGCTGAAATTCCTTCTAATGAGGATGAAATAATTGAATCTAAACAAATCATAGGTAAACAAATTTGGAGAATTGTGCCGTATGTTAAGAGTTATTGGCGACGTGCAACTTTAGGAATTAGTACAAATGCATTTGCCAGGGCTTTTGATTTAATTCCCTTTGTTGCAATGGGTTATGCAGTTGATTATTATCAAAGTGGGAACCTAACGGGTCCAAATTTCCTTGTCGATTTAATTTCTGAAAATCCCGAGCTTGGTTATGGTGCGTTGATATTCTCTTGTTTCACTATGTTGGCTATATTTCAAGGAACTAGTGATTATTGTTGGCAATCACTTGGATATAAAGTTCAACATGATTTAAGGATGGATGCCACAAGAAATTTGGTAAAAATGGAAGTATCTTATTACGATTTAAGGCAAACTGGAGCATTAATGTCTATTTTATCCTCAGATGTTAATCAATTAGAAGATGTAATTTCTGATTCATCTACTTCAATAATTAGATTAATAATTACAACATTAACTGCATTTTTAATATTATTTTTAATGTCTTGGAAATTAGTAATCGTATTATTTGGCCCCTTATTACTAATCTTCCCTCTAGT
>PBHR01000038.1 GCA_002720275.1 Methanobacteriota archaeon | reverse complement strand
TCCTACGACCCCTCCTCCTTCTGAACCACCAACAGTAGCCCCCACAACCCCTCCTCCAATGGCTCAACCTACAATGGCCCCAACAGGCCCTCCTCCAATGGCTCCACCTACAATGGCCCCAACAGGCCCCCCTCCAATGGCGCCACCTCCCACTATTATCAACAATCAACAATCCGATTTTCCAGAGATTCCTCCACCCCCGCCAGTAGATTTTTCAGATATTCCCCCTCCACCACAAGTTGAAAATTTAGAATCAGTATCAGAAGAAGATAAAAATCAACTTCTTGACGAATTAAAATAATTACAAAATATATTTTTCAAGTTTATTAACAGAACGTTTTAATTCATCAAGATTATTTATTGAGGGTAGATCATAATTATCGCTATTTAGAGGGATTGCAAAACTAGGGCTTGGTATTTTTTCCAGAACTTCCCCTAATAGTTTAGAGTCATTTAGTAATTTTTTAGAAGCACTATTGTGTCTTCTTTCAAGACGTTTAGCTGTCCATTTATTCAACTTTTTAGCACAACGAGTTAACTCATTAATAATTAATGACAAATCACTTAATTTCAAACCTTCAGGTAAATTAATTGGGATTAATCTAAGTAAAAGCCGTAATAAACGATCTACACGTAAATCTCTAGGGTTAACTCCAACTTGTTTTGCTAAAATCTTTCTTAATCCACTCAATGATTCTAAATTTTTAGTTTGATTTAAATCAAAATCCTTTGAAATCCCCAATTCAATAAGAATGCCATTCAAAGAATTAGTATATTCTTTCCACTCTTCAATAGTAGGTTGATATTTTTCGGTTTTATAAATCGGGGAATATTCTATTTTATTTTCTTTATTCTGCTCTGTAGTTTCTTCTGGGATTTTTTCGAAATTTTCCATTTCTTTTTCAACGAAATTTTGGATATCATCATTAATTTTATTAATTTCTAAGGAAGAATTTGTTGTTTTGTTTATAGAATCATCAACAATTATCTCAGCATCAGCCACCTCATTAATTTCCAATAGTGGCTTGGACTTTTGTTGAGGATTCCAAGGAGAAAATTCGAAATCTTTACCATTCTCAGCTTTTGGAGAATTAGCCAATATTTGCATATATTGGGGGATTAAATTTTTAATTTCAAGTAACATATTTGGTTTTTTCAAATCATCCAGAATCTTTTTCGCAAGAGATTCATTTCTTTCCCAAGGGAGATTTTCTAATCTTTGGATTAATTTTTCAAAATTGTTTATATGTTTAACAATATCATTTTTTAGGAGCATTAATTTATTTGGGTTATTAATCTTCATTAATTCTAAGTCCTCAACATTCCAACCTTTATTTTTCAAATCATCTACCCATAAATTTATTTCAATCATTAACCTATCTTTTAAATTAAAAACGGCATCATTCCGGTATCTTAAAGCAGTATTTTCTTTTTCTTTAATCAAAGTTTCAAATTCCAATAATGTTAAACTAGCAGTATTTATTTCAGAATTCTTTTTCAAATATGACCATTCATTTTCGAGCATTTTTCTGTGCCTCGAATTTCTTTTTTTAATGATTGTAATCCATTTTAATAATTCATCAATAGTCTTTTCATCAGGAGTACTTTCAATAATTCTTTTATTCCAATAATCTCTCTTATTTTGATCTTTAAAGCTTAAATCCAAATTATCAAGAAGATGTTTCGCCTCAATAATTTTTTCAAAAATAGCAGAAACTTCACCAATTTTATTTTGTGCCAATACAGGATTCTCATTATTTATTTCCTCTATTTCATTTAATGAAAAACCCCTATTCCCCCATCTTGTAATTTCTGCCCGCACTTCATCTTCAATCAGTGCACTTCTTTTTTCTAATTCAACAACTATATTTTCAACATCATTTTTCTCAAAAACATTTCCATATTCAATTAAAGTTACGGCTTCTTCTTCAGGCCAAATTATAAATTGTTTTTCCAACCGATTCCAGATTTGTTTATATTCTTCAATATTTTGTGAAATGTTTTCAATTTCTGACTCGCGTTGTAAAAGCTCATCTGCCAAAACTGGGATTTGTATATTTAGATTAAATCCTTCTTGGATCCATTTAGAAAATTGATTATTGATATTTTGTAATCTGGTCAAAAATTCATTTTCAGTATTTTTAACCCTTTCAATTAATGCCTCAAACTCAATTTCAGATCTAGTTTTTGTTAATAACAATCGTTGTTGATTATAGTTAGCAGCAGTACCTGAATCAAAACGTCCAATTGTGCGCTTTATTCTCCTTTCAAGCTGCATATGTTTTTCATCTAATTTTTGTAATTCCTCTAGTGCACCCAATCTATCCTTTAGACTCATATCATTAAAACCATGAATGTCAAAACCGTGTTCTGACAATAAAGATGCCATGCTATCTAATGCCGCAATTCGTTCACTTTGTCGGATTTCGATTTCATCTATTTTTTTATTTAAATCTTTAAATCGTTCAGGGTTATCAAATAAAAATAAAATTTCAGAAACATACGAATTCATACTGGAGTCAAGAGCATTTAATCTTTTAATAATCAAATTTAAATTCTCCCCTCTGCCCGCAGAATCCCATAAAACCCGGTTATTTTTAGCAGCAGAAATCCAAGGTAAGTGAGTTATTATTAAAGCATTCAATTTCTCATTTACATCGTTTGCGTTTTCAATAAATTCTAATTTATTTAATAATTCACCTCGCGCAATTTCTAATCTATTTGGTAATTTATTTATTTCTTGTTTTAAACTATTGGAGAGTACTAAATTTTCTTCATATTTTTCCAGAATCGCACTTGCTTGGCTTGCATTTTCACCTAATTCATTTTCTATTTTTTTGGTATTAAATCCTTGAGATTTAATCTCATTAATACGACTTTGCCACCAAGGCTCGGAACCAATAGAATCAGACATTCAAACAATACCCCTCTTAACTGATGGTTTATGTCAATACCGGCCGCTAATTAGAATTCACGGTTAATTTAGCAAATTTTCATTAATCTCCAGCATTTTGAATAATTTGCAACTAACAGTTCGACACATTAAATTGTTGATGCATATTCACATCTTCAAAGGGCAATTATTTGGAGGCGTTTTTTTGGCAAATGGGGCAACTAGATTAGCGATAGGTTGGACAGGGGTCATAGTTGCTGCAGCAATGGGCTTCCTTCAATTCATTACGGGGTTTCAAGAGGCCACATGGATATGCTGTGGATTTTTTTTATGCTCACTTTTTATTTTAAATTCAGGAAGTGAAGCGAAGAAGAAAGTAACCCTTTTGGTAGCCCCTTCTCAAACTCCTATGCAACAAGTAATTCATCATACACATGTACACCACCAGCCTTCCTCCACTAATGATGTTTCACCAACCCCTTCAAGGTTCAATCAACCCGTAGGTACAGCAATTCAATGGGAAACAGAAGCTAGAAATTTAGAATTAGCAAGAGATTGGGAGAAAGCCGCCGAAGCATTCCAAAAAGCGGGACTATATTCCGAAGCAGGCAGAATCCGTAAGGAGCATTTAGAAAAAGAAGACTCCCACGTCAAAATACACGTGGATCAGATAGGACATAATATCCAAGATAGTGTGTATATGGAAGAATCAGATAAAAAAAAGAATTAAATTTTCGCGAATTATAATTTAGTCACCAAACAGGCATTAAACTATACTTTTCAGCCGCAGACCATAAAACCGTAATAATGCCGCTGTGTTCCGATGGATTATCTATTGTTGACATTAATTTTGCTTTTGGGTGCACTTTCTGGTACTGTAATTTGGTGGATGTTACGTAATGAAGCAAGAATCAGATTACTACAAATTGACCTTGCCGCGGATAGGGCAGAAATGCGCTCAGGCCTTTCTAGAATGGAATCATCAATTAATTTGATGAATTTATCTTCGGAAGCAATATTACAAAGCAATCCTGAAAATCAAGGTGCAATTGCAATTCATACCGTATTAAAAAAAATAGAAACACAAATCGATGCAGGTCTAAGTGATTCAAGTACTGCAGCATCCAATGCAAAGGAATTACATTCGGCAATGAGGATGTTGTTGAAAAGTGTAGAAATTGATGGCGATTTAGGTAAAGAGCCACAATCACTTCAACCAGGGGCACTTAACTTAACAGACAGACTATTTTCATTATTGGAAAGTATGAATATTGAAGCATCTTCATTAGGATTAAATACATTAGAATTTGCAAAGTTAGGAGAGTTATTGTATCGGTGTGGTCATTTAGATTGGGCTTCATCTTGTTATCAATCAGCAATAGAAAAAAGTCCCGGGCACACTGTAAGTCTTAGCTCATTATCACATTTGGCTAAACAAGAAGGAAATGTGGAATTACAATTAGATTGGATTGAGAAGATGATCGAACATGATCCAGATAATTCTGATTTGTTAAGGTCTCATGCATCACTTGTAATACAAAGTGGAGTTGATGAAGAAAGAGCAGAAAGAGACATGTTAAGATTAGAAGCAATGGGTAAAGATACTACCGCAGATCAAAGTTTACTTTCGGGACTAAGAAGTCGTTCAGGTTCACCTCAGGAAACTATTGAAAGACTTGAAAAAATACTTGAAAAAGAACCAGAAAGATCAGAAGATTGGTTTTTAAAAGCAAAAATGCACATTGAACTTTCTGAATACGATAATGCACTGATTTCTGTTGAAGAAGCAATAAACTCTCATAGGCAATTTGGTGAAGCTTGGGCCCTTAAAGCAAAATTATTAGCGGACAATCCATTACATCATGAAGATGCTCTTAGGGCAGCAAGACACGCAGTTGCTTTGAATGCAGGAGGAACAGAATTAATTTTACTTAAAGCAGATTTAGTTGCATTAAGTGAAGGGGAAATTAGTGCTAGTGAAACATTACAATCAGCATTAGATACAAATCCAGAAAATGATGAATTAAGAGCACATATTGCGAATTTACTCAGGGAAAGTGGAGAGTTAGAACTTGCAGAAAAATTACTTAATGAAGCAATGGTTCAAACATCAATAATTCATGTAGCAAGAGCTAGAATACAATTAATGTATGCAGATATGCAAAGGGATGGAACAGGAGAAACAGATGAAATACACATCACAATAGCAAAACAATCTTTTGAAACAGCAATAGAGTTGAACCGTGAATTGGGCATTGCTTGGTTAGGGATTGCTAGGTGTGAAAGATTATTAAAAAATGTTGAAGTAGCAAAAGAAGCGTTAGATAGAGCATCTAGACTTCTTGATGGAGAATCAAGTGTTTATGCGGAATCTGCATTATTAGCATTAGATGTTGGAGATTTAGTAGAGGCAAACCGGTTAATTGAATCAGCAGCCGTTGGTTTAGAAGATACCGCATTAATAGCTTATTTAAGAGGGAATTTAGATTGCATGAATGGTAATTTTATTTCTGCTAGAAACCATTTTGATGATGTATTGGAACGACATGATCCATTACATGTTAGGGCTAGGTTAAATCGTATAGCCGCAAGTTTAGCACTTGGATTACACGATAGCGCATTAGATGATTGTGAAATTTTATTAGAACAAGCACCAGAATTAACACTTGCAAAATGTAGGAAGGCAGATGTTTTGATGTTAGTTGCGAATTGGGATTCAGCAAAACAATTATGGACAGAAATTTTGGAATTAAATGGAAACCATCCTCATGCACTAACTCAGTTAGCAGCTTGTAATATTGCATTAGGGACCCCTGATCAAGCCGAAGCACCTCTTAATAAGGCAATTAGATTAGACTCGAATTTTTCACCTGCTTGGCATAATAGAGGTTTATTATATCTTGAATGGGGCGAAGAAGATGCGGCAATTCAAGACTTTGAAACAACAATAAAAGTAGACCCAGAACACATAGATGCTCGCTTACACCTTGCCTCTATCCATCATTCAGCCGAAAGGTGGAAGAAAGCCGCCCCATTATGGAGACAAGTATTGGATATAGATTCAAATAACGATGTTGCAAGACAACGTTTGAGCCATTGTGAAATGCAAATTTCAATAGAATTGAAATAGTCAAAATCCATAAATAATATTTGTAAGTATTTTTTGGACGGTTCATGGGTGGGCTTGAACCTGGAGATGTAGCACTCGAATTTAATTTGAAAAATGCAAATAATAAAGGAGATTTAGTTTATACTTCACTTGATGAAGTAATGGGTGAAAACGGAGCAATAATTGTTTTCGAATGCAACCATTGCCCTTATGTTGTTGGTTCCATAGATCGTATTAATGATATGGCAAATTATTCTTTAAAAAATAATATTGGTTTTGCTGGAATTAATTCTAATGATGCAATTAATTATCCCGATGATTCATTTGATGCGATGCAAAAAAGAGCAATGAAAGGAATGCCATATGCTTATCTTCACGACGAAACCCAAGAAGTTGCAAAAGAATGGGGGGCTGAAAGGACCCCTGAATTTTATTTACTAGATTCCAATAAAGTGGTAATTTATAGAGGGAGGATGGATGATTCCCCTAAAAATCCGATGCATGCATCTACTAGTGAATTATTAGATGCAATAAATGCATTAATTTCTAACGATAGTTTAATTGTAAATCGTACAGAAAGTATTGGATGTTCAGTTAAATGGAAGGTGTAATGTTGCGCCTTGGTATACCAGCACGCATTTTTGCTACAATGCTGAGGCTTCTACCAGGTAGGGTAGGAGATCGAATGTGGAGGTGGTGGTATCAAAGATTAGCTAAAAGAGATGCTTGGGGGACTTTGGATTTTATGAATTATGGTTTTGTAGACGATACTTCATTAATATTAACTGAGGAAGATGAAAAATCAAGATTATTTATCCAACTTTATAATATGAATATTCGAGAATTAGATATTAGCGGAAAACAAGTATTGGAAGTAGGTTCCGGTAGAGGAGGTGGAGCAAGTTGGATTGCTAGAACCTATAAACCAAACATGCTTACTGCAATAGATTATTCACCACAAGCAGCCAAGATGTGTTCACGCAAATTCTCTGACATCACAAATCTTAATTTTTCTGAAGGAAATGCAATGAAAATGACTTTTGAGGATAATACATTTGATGTAATATACAATGTTGAATCTAGCCATTGCTATAGTAACATGGATTCTTTTGGAAAGGAAGTTTTTCGTGTTTTAAAACCAGGGGGAAAATTTGCTTGGACTGATTTTAGAGACAAAAAAGGTTTGAAAAACACTCAAGAAGCATTTCTTTCAACCGGCCTTATTTCCATTAAAGATGAAGAAATTACAAAACAAGTAATAACAGCATTAGATCAAATTAATGAAGAAAAACAAGCCATGATTCAGAAGGGCACTGGGAAATTTATAAGACGAAGTTTTGAAACATTTGCGGGAGTTAAAGGAACCCCTGTTTATGAGGCATTTCAAAATGGTACGTTAGGATATTATCGGGCTATTTTTCAAAAACCGGAACTTTGAGTTGTGTATATATGATAAATTTAGAAACAAAAAAAGCATTCAAAATTGCTTTAGCATCGACTATAATCTTTATTTTATTATTTTTCATTTTAGGTCTTTTCATCTGGAATGGGGTAGAACCAGCAATTGAAAAAGATGGATTTTGTGAGGCAAAAAGAACAGGATTGCTCAAAGAGCCAATGAATTCATTATCAAGCCTTTCATACGTTTTAGTGGGATTATACATTCTGTATATGATGGATGATTTCCCAATGAAGGGTAAAAACCCAATGAGAAGTCGCAACATAGCCCCAATATTGTATGCAACAGGATCAATATACATTGGTCTTGGAAGTTTTGCAATGCATGGTTCAAATACGGCATTAGGAGGGATTTTAGATTGGTCTGGTATGTTATTTTTCATTTCATTCCCGGTTTTTTATAATTTATCGAGAAGCTATTCTTGGATAGAAAATAATTTTTTAAGCATCTTTTCAATTATTTTTATTATTACAATATTGATTGATGGAGTTGGGACATTAACTGATATGGTATTGATTGAGGACTATTCGGGTAAAGACGCATTAATAGCTACAGATACAGATTCCAAAAATTTGAAATTAAAACATATTACGAGAGATTATTTTTGGGCATTATATATTGGTACTTGGATAATTTTAGAATCTAAAAACATCGCAAATAATAATCTAATAATAATGATTTCTTTACCGTTAATAGCATTATTTTCTTTGACAGTAGACCCCCCACACATGTTACTATTAGTATTAACAATTTTATTTTTAATTATAGCATTTACATTATATTATAATCCCGGACAAAAAATAGTTAGGCGTGCCTCACCTTTCCTCATAGGAGGTATAACAACCTACATCATTGGTAATATTGTTTGGAGAATTGATAAATCAGTAGAACACTGTGTTCCAGAGTCTTTATTCCAATATCATTCGTTATGGCATATGTCTACAGCTTTTTCAGTGCTATTTTTCTATTATTATTTTTCAACTGAAGAAGATAATTTAGAAATTAATGAATCTAGTGAATAAACTATAGGCGGAATAGAATAAGAAAGGTATGAGAATAATGTCAGAATACTCTGAAATAACTAATATTTTTGCTAGAACAATTCTTGATAGTAGAGGAAACCCTACCGTAGAAGTTGATTGTTTTATTGATGGGATTCAAGAATCACGAGCAGCAGTTCCAAGTGGTGCATCAACAGGCGCTTATGAAGCAATAGAATTACGCGATGGAGGAACAAAATGGAATGGTAAAGGAGTAAATTTGGCGGTTCAAAATGTAAACACAATAATTCGCGAAAATTTAATCGGCTTAGATGTAGTCTCCAAAAACTTTCAAAAAGAAATTGATAAAATCATGTTAGAATTAGATGGCACTTCAAATAAATCAAAATTAGGTGCAAATGCAATGTTAGGGGTAAGTTTAGCTTGCTTGAAAGCATCTGCTAAATTAAGTAAAAGATCTGAATGGGAACACATAAGTCATTTAATGAATACTAATCCTAGTATTCCAGTACCAATGATGAACATACTAAATGGAGGGGCACATGCATCAAGTGATGTTGATATTCAAGAATTTATGGTAATTCCCCACGGGTTTGATGATTTTTCATCAGCCCTTAGGGCTGGGACAGAATGTTACCATTCATTAAAATCAGAATTAAAGAAAGATGGTTTACTTACAGGAATAGGCGATGAAGGGGGTTTTGCTCCTAATTTACCTACAAATGAACATGGGTTAGAATATATGGTGCGGGCTATTGAAAGTGCAGGATATAGTACAGAACAAATAGGAATTGCATTGGATGTAGCGGCAACTGAATTTTATTCAGAGGAAAAATATCAATTTGATAAAAAGAATTTAAGTGGAGAAGAATTAACTGAAATATATTGTAGGTGGGCAGACAAATACCCGTTATTAAGTATAGAAGATCCCTTTGATGAAGATGATTGGGGCTCTTGGAATTTATTGACAAAAAAGATTGGGAGGGACTGCCAAATCGTTGGAGATGATTTATATGTCACTCAAGCCAAAAGATTACAAAAAGGAATTGAATCAAAATCTTCTAATTCAATATTAGTAAAATTAAATCAGGTCGGAACAGTTACTGAAACATTTGAAACTTTAAATTTAGCGTGGAAGGCTAAATTTTCAACAGTAATTTCTCATAGATCGGGGGAGACTTCAGACACAATAATATCAGATTTAGCGGTAGGAAGTAATGCAGGCCAAATAAAAACTGGAGCCCCCGCTAGAAGTGATAGAACTTCAAAATATAATCAAATCTTAAGAATCTCTGAGAAAATAGATAATTATGCAACACCCTTTAAGAGGTGATAACATACAATCAAAAAATCTAATTAAAATAGGTGCAATAATAATTATATTGATATTTATTTTAGGAATTGTTCGAGAAGTATCACCTTATATTTTTAAGCCAGAACCATCAGTTGTTGTTGAAGAAATACAAATTGAAGAGGTTGCTAGTGACTTAGGAAAACCAACGTGCCTATCATGGATTTCAGAAGAATGGTTATTAGTTTGTGATACGAATACACAATCTATTTTGGCACTTGAATTATCTGAAGGCATATTTTCTGAACCACAAACAATCATACCAAATTTAAATAATCCCCACGGCGTCTTATTTTGGGAGGATTTAGAAAACGGTGTTAAAAAAATATTTGTTAGTCAAGCGGGCTCACTAAATTATTGGCAAATTATTGGAGGAGATACACCATTAGAATGGGAATTCGGGGAGTTGGAAACAATTGTAGAAGGAGTTGCAACAGGTAATCACCAACAAAACGCAATTAGTGAGGGGCCGAATAATACTTTATTTTGGCATTCAGGATCAACATGTAATGTTTGCGAAGAAGAGGATGAAAGAAGTGCGACAATAATTGAGATTGATCTTCTTAGTGAAAATTATAGCGTTATTGCAACAGGAGTCAGAAATTCATTTGATGGCGTTTGGGTACCAAAAATTGGTTATATTTTTACAGATAATGGTCACGATTGGAGTGGTGAATCTTATCCCCCTGAAGAAATTAATTTACTAGAATATGGAGGGTTCTATGGATGGCCAAACGTAACGGAAGAAAACCCAATACCTCTTGGTAGCATCCCTCCAATTGGAACTTATATCCCCCATTCTTCTGTAAATGGAATCGACCTAAGGCCTGAAAACTCAACATTGCCCGGTGGCGAAACTACACTATATGCTACTGTTTTTGGCTCTTGGAATACAGTTGTTCCAGTAGGTAAAGAAATTATTAGAATTGATTTAATTCAAAATTCGTCCCATCCACAAGGATGGGGAGTAGAAATTACCGTAGTTATTGAAAATTTAGCGACGCCCTTGCCATTAAACTTCCATCCAAATGGGGATTTATATTTCGCAGAATATGCCCATGGAACTTTATACAGAGTAACTTGAATAATTACTAATTAGTTTTTATTATTTAGCCATCTTCTTAATCGATTACAACCCTCTTCTATATTTTCAATACTTGTAGCATAAGAAATTCTAACCAAACCTTCCCCCTTTTCCATTAATGATCCCGGAATTAAGTGTACACGAGCTTCTTCAAGAGCTCTTTTTGCGAATGTCATATCATCCATTCCAGTTTCCGTAATGTCCATTAAAACATAAAATGCACCTTCAGGAGTGGGCACATTAATACCTTTAATCCCTTTTAATTCTTGAATTATTTTTTCTCTTCTTTCGCTAAATGCTTCTGTCATTTCAGCGACTTCATTATGGCATGAAAGTGCTAATTCGGCTGCAGGCATTAAAAAAGTAGGAACATGTGTTGCTGCATTTGCATGACATTTGAATAAAGCACTCATAGCATATTCAGGGCCGGTAACAAAGCCCAATCTCCACCCAGTCATTGCCCATGATTTAGACCATCCCCCAATCACTATGGTTCTTTCAAAACCCCCAGGTAGTGTTGAAGGTGATACGTGAGGCCAATCTACCCAAGTCATTGTAGCATAAATTTCATCAGATAAAATCCATAAATCATATTTTTCAGCAAACTCAATTATTTTTTTTATTTCTTCAGGAGTGTATACCGCACCGGTGGGATTATTTGGTGAATTCATTAGAATCATCGTTGTTTTATTTGAAATTGCTGCTTCCATAGCATCAAAATCTGGGTGATAATTATCTCTTCTAACCGGGACATGAACAGGAGTCATCCCTAGTAATTTTATTTGAGCATCATAAGTTGCCCATGAAGGAGAAAGAAGCATTACTTCATCTCCTGGGTTTCCTAAACCCATTAAGGCGTAAAGAATCGTTTGTTTACATCCAGGAGCTATTAATATTCTCTCCATTGAAGCATCGATGTTGAATTGCTGCCTCAAATAGTTTGCAACAGATTCACAAAGACTTTCTGAACCAGGTTGTCTGGTATAGAAAGTTTCACCATTCTTTAACGAATTAATCGCTTCATTACGAATAACTTCAGGAGTAATAAAATCAGGTTGCCCAACCGTAAATCGGATTACATCGGGAGGAGGTGCAGTAAAAAATGACGCAAACCCCACACCAACATCATCAATATTTTTGTTTAAAGACGGCATTACACATCTCCTTGAATTACTCGTGAGCGAACACAGCCCTTCAAGGTGCTGTTTTTAATAAATAATCTATTTCAAATACTATGAGTAATCAAACTAGGCCAAAGCACGGATAGCAAAGCTTGGCCATGCCGGGGATTGCAAATCCTCTTACCTGGGTTCAAATCCCAGTCCGTGCTCCATTTGTATGGCTAATTGATACAAGATATAAAAAGTCAAATTTGTTGGCACTACATGATGTTAGAGATTAATGACCTCCATCGAGGATTTGGAACGGGGTCAAATCGAATAGAAGTTTTGAAAGGTATAGATTTGAAAATGAAGAGGGGAGAATTAGTAGCATTGATGGGACCATCTGGTTGTGGCAAATCAACATTATTGAATATTATTGGTGGTTTACTTGCCGCAGAAAAAGGAAATATAAAATTAGAAGAAAGGAATTATGGAATTAAAGGTCCTTCATCAGTAGTAGATGTTCGTAGACATAAAGTAGGTTGGATTTTTCAAGACTTTCATTTATTGGAGCACCTTACAGCTTTAGATAATGTTGCTATGGCACTCGAAATTTCAGGAACGCCAACTAAAGAAGCAGAAAAAAAAGCCAAACAGGCATTAATTAGAGTTGGGCTTGGAGATCGAATGACACATCTTCCAGAGCAATTATCAGGAGGGCAACAGCAAAGAGTTGCAATCGCTAGAGCAATAGCAGGAGAGCGACCATTACTTTTAGCAGACGAACCGACAGGGAATCTTGATATTTCAACTGGTAAGGATGTTTTACAAATTTTCAAAGACCTTTGTCATACAGACAAAGATCCTATTTCGATTTTAATGGTTACACATGACCCTGAATTAGCTAGTAAAGCAGATAGGATGTTGTTATTGAAAGACGGAGTTACTGCAGCAAGTGACATTAGAGAAGCATGGGGCCTTGAAGGAGGTGAAGAAGAATGAATGATGAAAAATTCTTCAGTCGTATGAACCGCAAAATCCGGGATTTTCCAAGCAATTTTAGAATAGCCACATTGGGTGCTTGGAGAGGTAGAGAACGGGGATTAGCGGTAATTGCAGGAGTGTTTCTAGCAAGTTTAGTAATTACAACTGTATTAGCATATGGAGTAGGCTTATCACAATTATTTCTTGCAGAATCATTAGAAACAGAGCCATTTGACGCAAAAATTGAATTTAAAAAAGCTCCAACTTATGAATCAGATGGTTGGACAAATAATACTACAACCTTGATGGAAACTTGTGATGAACTAACATTAAATGTTGAAATTACTGATTGTACAGTTATTTTAGGTAGACAAGGAATACATGGCGGGGGATTCTTTAATGAGGATTTTGTAGTTGCTCAGCCATTAGAAATGCGTTCAATATCTTCATCAACGAATGAATTATGGAACAACGTATCATTTGATTATCCCGAATTAGAAAATTCAGGCCCACCAATCTCTTCAATGAGAGGAATTAGATTACTTGGCCCTGAAGCTTTTGACGGAGAACTTGCAGATCGTTTAGGTGAGCAAATAATTTTTGGATTAGGAAATTGGTCAACAGCAGATGAAGTTGAAAATAACAGAGGCGTATTTTTACCTTCAAATATAGCATCTGAGGCACAGGCAAATGTTGGAGATGAATTAGATGAGGTCACATTTGCATATGTTATAGACAGAAAGGCGGGAGGTGCCCTCCAAGGGGATTGGGATTGTGAAGGAACTATAGATTCCGGAGATAATGGATATGCATATTGTAGAATGAATATGACCCTAACAAATTTAACAATAATGGGAATTTATGAACCTTGGCAGTTTGGGAATCCAACTCTTGCACCCAATCCAATTTTTACAACTTGGACGGCTTTAGATGAACTTGATAAACAAAAATTAATTGATAATGATCACATGTATTTGGGAGTAACAATTGACAGGGCATTACTTCCTACTTCTTCTACTGATGCGGCATCAGAATGGGTTGAAGATTTGGGCATGCAAATAGAAAGCCAAAATTATACTTCACAAAATATAGAATTGTTTTATTTTGATATTATTGGAGGAACAATTACATTTTTAGAAATCTTTCTTGGATTGGTTCAGGCTTTCGATTATATTATTATGATTCCAATTGTGGTCTTGTCACTCTCTGTATTAATCTATGGTTTGGTTTTATCATTGGAACAAAGACGAAGGGAAATAGCGATTCATAGGGTAATTGGTGCAACATCAAACGGCCTGCAGGGAATGGTGTTGTTAGAATTAGCCGTAATGTCTACTTTTGCATGGATTGCAGGATATGTCTTGGCCATTGCAGTCGTGCCTTTGGTGCTTTCTAGTGTTGGTTTTATGGCATTTGAGAGTTTAGAAAATGTTGAAGTAAATCCAGTTCTGGGGCTTGGCTCAACAATTATTACAGCAGCAGCAACACTTGGTTTAGCTTTACTCTTTGGCCGCAGCCGTTCCAAGGAATTTATAGAATTAGAAATTGAAGAAGGAGTTAAAAAAGTTAGAGAAGTAAGTAAACCAAAAAGATGGTTACATTGGTTGATGTTTATTATTGGAGCAATAGCTGCAACAGATACATGGTTGGAGATGAATGGTTCCGAAGACGGATTAAACTCTAATTGGTTTATTGAAGGATTACTGGGATTATTTGGACCATTTTTATTATGGATTGGTGGAGCATTGCTTTTAGGCAGAATTGGCGCAAAGGGGCCCAAAATAATGCAATTATTCTTAGGCAAAAGCCCACTATTAAAAGATGTTAAACGAGGATTAAAGGGTTCTGGATCAACCGAATCAATCAATAGATTATCAGTTATTATGTTACTTACATTGTCAATTGTAACTTTAGCAGCGGTTCAAGGATATACGGGTACTTTAGTTGATGAATATACTGCATCTGCAACAGTAGGCTCAGATTTACAAATTACTACAGAACAACCATCTAATTTTTCAGAAGTTCAAAATATACTTAATGAAGTATATGGTGAAGAATTATTGATAAGTGCAACTACAATAACTTCGATAGCCTTAGAGACAGAAGACGGGGACTCCTTCCAAACTTGGGTAATTCTTAATGGAACTAGAGGTGTTCTTGATTGGACAGAACAATCCCTCCCTGGAAAAAATATTGATACTGCTTTAGAATCATATGAAGGATTAACTTTCTCTGCAGGAGAATCGGCGGCTTACATATTAGACATATGGGGCTCAGGAAGAAAGGGTGGCGATGATAGAGGAGATGAATTATTATCTTCTAGCGACATAAGATCAGAAAATTTGACTTTTACTTGGACGGATATAGACTTCGACTTTTCAGGAATAGATGAAGAAATAGAAAACGAGACAACCCCTGAGTTTGGGTTTGAGCAACTTCAATTTTTATTAGAATCTTACAGCGAATCGATGGAAATTGACTTATCCAATTTAGATTTACAAAATGCAGATTTAAGTAATAGAGATTTGAGTGGAGTAGACTTTTCAGGAACTAATTTAAGTGGAGCAAATTTATCTAATTCAACATTAACAAACTCATTATTTGGTGATACAAATTTAGATAATGTTAATTTTAAGGATTCCAATCTTTCGAATGCAATTATTTTCAATAGTATTGGTCCAAATTTCATTCTAAATTCAGATTTTACAAATGCAAACTTAGAAGGAAGTTTTGGTTTATTCAATTTATCATTTTCAGATTTAACTAATGCAACTTGCCCGAATGGAGCAGTTACCAATACAAGCTCCTGTGATGAGTTAATGATTGAACCGTCGATAGAGACATTGCCTCCTTCATTCACTGAGTTACTTTTCACAGATGCAAGCTTTAGTTTCGAGGTAATGACCACAGAATATAACCAATCTTTACGATATATTGGAGTTCATGAATTTATTCCGGGAATTCCAACAACAACAATGGCAGATACATTAGTAATTGGAGAAACATCTTGGAGAGCATTAGTAGGAGACGATACAGCAAACAATTTTTCTGCAAATACTTGGATAATTAAGATTGATACCGTTCAAGGCGAGGAATTAGAAGCATTTAGAGCAAATTTAGATGCTGATTCTAGAATATCAAGTGCCATGGATTGGTCATCTAAACATAGTGAAGTAGAAAGATCAGGCGGATTAATTTTTGGTACTCAAGGATTACTCAGCTTACAATTTGTTGTTGCGAGTATTGCTGCCGTGGCATCAGCGTTTGTATTTTTATCATTAGTATTGAATCAACGTAAGAGGGAATTGGCAGTATTACAAGCAATTGGGGCAAGCCCCAATCAAATAATTAGATTAGTATTATTTGAAATCTTATCAATTGTAGTAGTATCAATGTTTTTAGGAATTTTATTAGGTATGGCATTAGCACTTTCATTTAATGGGCTATTCTCTGTATTTGGATTTATTTTCGGAATCTTTGGAGGCAGTGAAACAATAATTGATAGAAATTTAGTATGGCCATGGTTTGAACTTGCTCTCGTATCATTAACAGTATTTGTAGCAGTTGTCGTTGCCTTATTAAGCACAACACGCAAAGCATTGAAATCGGATCTTTCCACAGTTTTAAAGGGTGAATAATAATGTCAGAAGAAGTAATTGATTATCAAACAATTTTATCAGCAGATAGTTTATATCATGTTTATGAATCTAAATCAGAAGATGGTAATGTTGTCGCATTAAGGGGCTTACATCTAAAAGTTCTTCCAGGAGAAGCTGTAGCAGTAGTGGGCCCTTCAGGAAGTGGTAAATCGACCCTTTTGAAATGTCTTGGAGGTTTAATGAAACCAAGTGCGGGATCAGTCTCTTTAGCAGATAAAAATATGACGAGATTAACAGGGAAAGAATTAGTAGATTTAAGACAAAAAACAGTCTCATTTATTTTTCAAGAAGGAAATTTATTACCGCATTTATCTGCGATTGATAATGTAGCCCAACCATTGAGACACCAAGGTATAAGCTCTAAAATAGCAGAGGCAGAGGCTAAGAAATTGTTAATTGAATTAGGCTTAGAAAGTAGGATGAAGGGTTTGCCAGCGATGCTTTCTGGAGGAGAGCAACAAAGAGTTGCAATTGCTCGTGCACTAATTACAAAACCAAAATTAATACTTGCAGATGAACCTACGGGCTCGTTAGATCCAATAACAAGTAGAGAAGTTTTAGCATTATTCAAAAGTTTACACAAAGAAAAAAATGTTTCATTTTTAATTGTAACACATAGTAGTGAAGTTGCAGATTTTTGTGATAGAGCTTTAGAGTTACGTGATGGTAGATTTATTGCTCAACACGGCCAAGGATTTGAAGTTGAAGAGTTAGCAGAATCTAGAGAATTATTAATTGATGAAATGGGAATGGTTAGTTTACCTCCTGATATTTTATTACAAATGGGTGGGGCTGGTAGATGGATTGTAGATGAGGTAAATTCTGGTCGATTAATTTTAGAAAGTGCCAAAGAAGACTCTCAAGAGTCTTTGATTACAAAGAACTTAGTATTGGCTGATGTTTGTCCTGCATGTAGGTTTGAGTATAAAGATGATACACAATTATGTCCCGAATGTGGAGCAGTACGTCCAATGGTTGTAAAAAAAGGTGAATAAAATGGAAATTACGAGATCAATTGTTAGAATTTGTTGTTTTATTTTTGGACCAATTGTACTCGCATCTTATTGGTATACAATTTCAAAAATGGAAGATCCCATGGCATTATGGGGAGGGATTCCAGAAAATCTTAGATCGGCCAACGTATTTTGTATGTTTGTTGCAGCCGCAGGATTTCTAATGATGTGGTGGCTATTTTTGTATAAATGGGATTCAGCTGTCGTTGAAACATTAAATTGGCCATGGGGTGAATCAGGCTCAGGTGGAAATGCAAGATTGTTGCTTGGGTTTTTGCTAGTGATGATCCCCTCAGCATTTTGGATTGAATCAACAAATTTTCATATTTCAAATGATTATTCGTGGACCCCTTATCTTGTAGTTGGGATTTTAATTCTTGTAGCCATTGGAAATATTTTGTTAGGTCTATTAGCTTGGAGTGCATATCAAGAAGGTTTTGATGGCGGAATTTTGGCAGTAATTGGGGCAGGAATGTTAGCAATTCAAGTGATCATAAACGATGCAATTTGGTGGAGCATTAAATTTCCCTGGTGATTACTCATTACTGAAAATGAGGTGCCCCCTGAACATGAAAATGAGATGACGCCCGAAGAACGTCTCGTTGCAACTCAAAATTTTTTGAAGATTTTACCATTTATTTTGGGTTTTGGATGGATTGTATTAATACCGATAATTTATATTTTCGTTGCACCAATCATTAGTGATGATGAATTAATCAAAATAGGAGTCACAATTAGTTTTGCAATCTTCAGTATGATTGTCGATATTGTTTTTGTGAAAATCATGACTAAGAATG
>PBHR01000037.1 GCA_002720275.1 Methanobacteriota archaeon | reverse complement strand
ACGCCCAATCAGCCTGTACCCAACTGGTTTCACGGTCTTTTCACATCCCGCCAAGGATACTTTTCAGCTTTCACTCACGCTACTTGTAAACTATCGGTCTCGAGTTGTATTTAGGATTGGAAGTATCTGCCTCCCATATTCACGCGCGATATCCGACGCACGCTACTCTGTTTACGTTACATGTCCATATCTACTACGAGTACGGGACTTTCACCCTCTATGGATGCGCCGTTCCAGGCGACTTCCTCTTCGTAGACTTAGGCAAAAACGCAACCACATCTCCCTCAGTTTCCATTCGGGATTCGGCCTGTCCTATTCCGTTTTCGTTCGCCACTAATCACGGAATCTCATTGATTTCTTTTCCTCCCCCTACTAAGATGCTTCAATTCGGGGGGTTCCCTTTCGCTTATGCGAATGAACTCATGGTTCAGGAGGTCCCATTAGGTGATCTGCGGATCAAAGGTATTCATGCACCTACCCGCAGCTTATCGCAGCTTGTCACGACCTTCATCGGCACTCGAGCCGAGCCATTCTCTAGATGGGGTGTAGCATCACAAATACACGACAATACGCCGTGCATACCCATCGGTGTCCAGACATGCCAATAATCGACCTCAGACAAGAACCCGTCCCTTCCAAGGACAGACCCTCTTGGCCGCTTCCCCCAACATGCATTACATGTAAGGGTGCACTCAAGCAGCGTAGCCACTTACCCCCTATATATGAAGGATTCGGGTTTTAAAAATGCTAATTTAGCCCCAGCACAACGTTTTTTTGAGTTTTATATTCTATCAAATTGGAACTAATCTTTTTAAATTAGAACGTATAATTTCATCTTCTGGAGATTCGTAAATTGCTTTGTTAAGCAATTTTTTTGCGCTCTCAAAATCCCCTTTAGATTCTAATAATACGGCTTTCGCATTTAATACTACAGCATTAGGCCCATCTCTTTCGATTAATGCATCAAAAACGACCAGTGCTTTGTCATACCATGCCGCCCTGTGTAGTGCAATTGCCAAATTATACAGTATTTCTGAACGTTGTCCTTCTATTTGTGCTGCTTGTCTTAATGCAAAAATTGCTGCTTCAAATTGACCTTCGACCAATGCCTTTTGAACCCCATCTCCTGATTCAAAAATTTGTATTGCCTTCTGCAATAGTGCTAAACCGTAATTATTTAATGCAGCCGCACCACCCATCCCAGAAGTTGCAACTTTGTGGAAATTATCTGCTGCTAATTCCCAATTTTCTGAAGCCATAGCGACAAAACCATCTTGTACATTTTCTAAGAGATTTGGATCCGTTAAACCCTCAACAGCTAATGCTTTAATCGGGTGAAGTTCAGGTTCTGCAGCAGCTTCCATTTCAACGGGGTTAAACACTTGCTCAGACGCAGTATACTCTACCAAATTATCCAAATCAACTTCAACTTCAGAAGTTAAAGAATCTTCAGCGAAATCATGATGAACAATTTCTTCAACCACATTCATTTCCTGAAAATCATCTTCAGCATCATTCATACTGGGAAAGGGCGTTTGAGTAATAATTTCTGGAATTTGGGTTATTTCACCAATCGGATTTACGTCCTCTAATTCTAAAGCAGGGGGAGGTCTTGTAATTTTTTCCTCTACCAAGGGTTGTTCGAATCCTTTATCCTCAAATACGCTTTTATCTTCAATCTCAATTTTTGGCAAGTCATGTTCAGTTGCTGAAAAAGGCAATGAATGGCTACCTACTCCAAAGGGGAGTGTTGATTTCATACTAACAGAATCACCACCCATCCCAAATGGAAGTGTTGAAGAGGGTTTTACATCAACTTCCTCTTCTTCTTCTGATTCAGGGATTATACCTGCACTAGTTTCTAAAAATGATTCCATACCTGGAATTTTGTCAGGTTCTACATCACCCTTATCATCTGAAAAAACCTGTTGATGAACATTACTTCCACAGCCAGGACAAATGTCTCCCGTCAAAAAAGTCAAACCACATACGCTGCATTCACGCATCTTAACAATCTATCCAGTAACTTGTTACACTTAGATACTACGCTATGTTGTTTATCTTTATAACTAAGATTTGATTATCATTCTTCTTCGGAATTTTTTCTAATTACGTCTTTAATTGTGCCCACTACTGCTGAAACGACTTCAGCTGTATCATCATGCACAATTGCAGATGCGGGAGATTTACCCTTACTGCGGCCACGGGAGTATTGTATCAGAGCCCCCAAAATAGAAACTCCCACCAATGTAGATTTCCACATCAAAGCACTGTCATCGCCAAAAACAAATACAATTAGCATGTAAAATGAAACTATGAATGTTGTTAGAATCATGATAGGGAAACCCGCTCTGAAAAACTGATTGAACGAAATTGGATATCCTGCTTCTTCTGATAGTCCCGCCGTAACTACATTTGCAGAAGCCCCAATTAATGTGCCATTACCACCAAGACAAGCACCAAAAGCTAGAGCCCAAATTAATGGTTGTAAAGCTAAATTCAAATCTATTGACAAGGTAAAAATTATTGGTATCATTGTTGCGGTATATGGAATATTATCGATAAATGCAGAAGCAATTGCTGAAACCCATAAGATGATTAAAACTGCTGCTGCCAACCGATAATTTAGATCAAATACTTCAATTGCACTCCTTACGAAATCACCAATATAATCAATCACCCCCATATATTGTAATGAATGAATTAAAACAAATAACCCTGCGAAAAATAGTAATGTCGTCCATTCGACTTCCTCTAAAGACTCTTCAATATCATGTCTTGATGTAGCTAATAGCATCAAAACAGCACCACCTAAAGCCACCCATGAAACTGCAATGTGCAAGATAGGATGTAGGAAAAAACCAATTATTACCAAACCAAGAATTCCGCCGCTAAGTTTAAGATTCTGGAAATCCTTAATTGGATAGCGCTTTTCAAGTTCTGTAATATCTGTATTCTTTCCACCACTAAACTCATCTTTGTAAAGCCACCTAACGAGCATAAATGAAGGTATAATTGTCATAATAATACCAGGAGCCATCTCAATAATAAAATCATTAAATGTAACACCTTGATCTGCTAATGCTTGAACTGCAGGATTTGAATTCATCCTCATCGCTTCTGGTGACATTCCAGAACCAATCATTATATTTGGAGGATCACCAATCATTGTTGCCGCACCTCCAATATTTGAAAAGAGTACTTCGGAGATTAAAATCGGAATCGGATCAAGGTCCAAGACTCTCGCAAGTTGAATTGTAACTGGAGTAAGTAACAGCATTGTAGTCACATTATCTAAAAAAGCAGAAAGTACTGCAGTAACAGAACATAAAATTACGACTAAAGTCCAAATCTCTCCACCACTTCTTTTGTATGCCTGAACAGCCAACCATTCGAAGACACCTGTATGTGAAATGATACCTACCATTATCATCATACCAAGCAATAAGCCAATTGTTTCCCAATCAATCATTGTAGTAACAGCTTTCAAACTTAATGCAGATTCTTCGGTATAATAATTCAGAGCCACCATTGCCATCAAACCTCCTAAAGCTGCTGCCAATGTACGATGAACTACTTCGGTAATTATTAATGCATAAACAAATAGAAGAATCGCTAAACCAACATATACGGCTTGATTAGATAATCCATCCTTAATATTTAGTTCGAGATGTATATCTGCAGAGCCTCCACCCGCAGCTTGACTATTTTGCATGACAATCACGCATGCTATACAAATCAAAAGTATGAAAGAAATTATTTGAGCAGGGTGCTTTTTCACAAACGTAATTTTTTCTCCCATATTGCTTGCCAAAACAATCCATTTATTGAGCATTCGGTTTCTAAAACTTGACTCTAAAAGATTTGTAAAGTCTTATTTCTTCATAAAGACAGCAACATTACCAATCTGGTTTATCACCTTAGAATCAGTTCTTTTAGCCAAATCTTCCCAAAAAATTTTTCTTGTAGAACCGTCTAAAACTCCTTTATTGGCCTTTAATTTAATCATTTTCCTTGATGTTAATTGGTCTTTAATTTCTAAAAGTAAACTCTCTTTAATTCCATTAAAACCAATTCTAACTGTGATTTTCAACTCTTGGATTTCTCTTTTCAAATTATTACTAACCATTACTTAACCCCTGAAATTTTTCCTCTTTATTGTACCACAGTCATTACAAGTCAAATATCTCACCTTTGAACGTATTCGTACCCTTGAATTTAAACCGGGATATAATAAATTTTTACATTTCCTACAAAATCTATTTTTGTATTTATCCGGTAAACCTATACTATGTCTCGTAGAAATCCTCCATAATTGTTTAGATACTGTTTTTAAAAAATCTTCTGATTTGTCCTTTGGTTCATCTAATATTTTTTCAAGATAACTTTGTGCTAATTTTGCACGATGTTGCCTTGATTTTTTCAAGGATTTTTTCCTTCTCATAATTACACCAATAAATCCATAATTGAATTTGTCACATCTACAATATCCTGATTGCCTTCTATTCGTCTTAAAATACCCACTCCCTCATAAAAATCTGCTAGTGGTGCTGTTTGTGTATGATATGCATTCAGCCTAGATCTTACTGTTTCTTCTGTATCATCTTTTCTTTGAATTAATCTATTCTGAATTTCCTTGGGTGCTGGTTTAAATTTAACATGAAATATTTCCCCTGTTTCAGGATCCATCCTCCTACCCACAATCCTTTCCACAATATTTTCATCAGGGACCTCTATCGAAATAACCATAGAAACTTGTGTGATTTTTGCCAGAGATTCTGCTTGAGGGATTGTTCTTGGAAAACCATCAAACAACACTCCTTTTTTAGCATCGTTTTCTTTCAAACGTTCTTCAATTAATAAAAGTATTAATTCATCGGGAACTAATTTTCCAGCTTCCATATATTCTTTAGCTTCTAATCCTAACTCTGTTCCTTTTGATAATGCTGCTCTCAACATATCTCCAGTTGACACTTGTGGTAAGCCTGTTTTTGCCATTATTGCAGTTGCCTGCGTTCCCTTTCCAGCACCTGGCGGACCAAATAAAACAATACTGCTCATATTGCAACGCAAAAAGACATTTCTTTTCACCCTAACCCTTTAAAATAAAAAATTAAAACCACATTATTTTCGGTTTTCTTTTAACCATTGATGGCCATAATGAATCCATTGCTCCATTGTCCACCCCGGAGGAATGCCCTCTGGAGGTATTGGCGGTGGTCCAAACACTTTTGCGCTTGGTGGTGTTGGTAAGGAAGGCATTTTTGGCAATAGATTAGGTGTTTGTAAATTTGAATTTGAAGGCATTCCAGGCAATGTTGGAAGCGAAAGTTTACTTTGGTTTAAAGCCGCATCAATTTCACTTTTGTCTACTCCTCCAGAAATTGCATCATCTTCATCATCATTACCTTTATTCATTAAAAGATCTAAACGCTCCATAGGATCTAGCATTGGTTC
Source organism: Methanobacteriota archaeon (assembly GCA_002720275.1). Lineage (GTDB taxonomy): Archaea > Thermoplasmatota > Poseidoniia > Poseidoniales > Poseidoniaceae > MGIIa-I. The sequence goes on along the minus strand of PBHR01000037.1, from coordinate 11,594 downwards.
TAGAGTTTGAATTGAACCATCACCCTCTAAATTAGATACATTTCTTAATCTAAAGCCAACAAACAATAGCAATAACAATACTATCGACCCCACAAATAATTGAGGCATGAATGATGATACAAATGATGTTGTGCCCTTTGAATCTATTTCTGGAGATGAGACTCTCAGAATTAATTCACCAACTTCAGCAGTACTATTTTCGATTCCATTAGATACCAAACCAACAAAACTTAATTCTGTTAATGGTGCACCATTCTTTGAAACTAATAATTTACAAGAAATAGTTTTTTGTGAACCTGCTTGGACAGAGATTATTTCATCCTCACAAAGAATTTGCCAATCTTGGTCTTCATTAAACGCGATTTCTACATCACCCTCTAAATTTCCAAAATTAAATATTTCAATCATAAATTCTTTTTCAGTGCCGGCTTCCAAATCAAAAAATGTTGATTCTTCGAGTTCCCCTCCCTCTTGATTCACTAACGAAAGTGAAATAATTGTTGATACTTCTACATTTACGTTTAATTCCAAAGATGAAAAGAAAACATCCCCACTAGGTAATTGAGAAGTAGATCTTATTTCTAATAATTCAGAAGTGCTTACTGGAACTGATGAATCTGTTTTAACGTGTAATTTGATGGTTTTTTGTTCTGATGCACCAATAACACCTGGTGTATTAGATAGGAAAGCATACCAACCCTGTGGAACGATTATACCTGTATTTTCAACATCCGAAGATTCAGGCCAACTCATTGGCAAATCTACATTACCTGTATTTTGTAACAAAATAGAGCATTCAGTATATTTTCCTGCAACGGCAATACATGGATCATTGTATTCAATTATAGACAATTCTGGCATTTCTTCTAAAATTAATTTTGTAGTGTTCAAAGAATAGATAAATGGTGTCAATTCTACTTTGATCTCGAGATTATTAAACGACCCCATTATGGCGTTGGAAGGGACTAGAATTTCTATTATAACATCAATACTTGAATCAATAGCCACTGAAAAAGAGGTCCCATCCAATGGATTTTCAGTATTTGACAAATACACATTATAATTCCAATCTGTTTCAGATCTTTCTAAATTTAAATCTAAATCTAAAATTACATTACCAGTATTTTCTACGTTTAATCTTAAATTAACCATCTCTGAAGGTTTTACTGCTAAACTTGGCTCATATAGTGCCGGTTCGATATTCACGCCGTCTGAGTCAAACATAGTAGTTTCAAACGTTGCTTGCTCTCCAACTGTAATAATCAACGTTGTTTCAAATCCATTAATTGTTTCAGCTATATCTGTAACTGTACAATATACCTCCTCAGTTTGTCCTAATGAAGGTAACCCTTCAACAACTGTTGGCACCCTAACCAATATTTCAGTTGAAAGTTCAACACCTTGATCCATCCTTTCTAATTCATACACATTAGACATTGAATTCCTACCAACTTTTACTTCCCAATTAGATTGCGTTATACAACTTAATTGGAAAGTAGTCGGTGAATTCCCTGTATTTCGAATTCCCTGTGAAAATTTAGCCCATTCACCAGGGGATGCCACCTCAGTCCCAGTTCCAGCAATTATTACTTCTAAATCTGCAATTGGTTCAATAACTATTGTAAATTTTAGAGAGTCTGTCACCAAGGGATTATTTACGTAAGAAGAGACAACCTCAACAATTATTGTTTCAGCAGATGCATAATATTTTGGTGATGATTCTAAATCAGCATCAATATTATCTAGATTTAATGTAAAATCAACTATTGAGCCCTCTGCCCCATCTGGATTCATTGAAATTATAGAATCTGTTAAATTGATTGAAGAAGTCCAAGTATCTTTAGTTTGTAAAGTATAAAGTGGATTTGCTTCATCTACTGCTCTAATCGAAAGTACACTAAATTGTACATTTTCTGTCTCTGTACCTTGATGTTCTAATCTAAAATTTAAATCAATATCTGTTTCATTAAAAGGATCTAAACTGTACTCTCTTAAATTGTCAATAATGCCCTCAGAATTAAGCATTTCAAGCCTAACTCCTTCAGCGGCAACAATAAATGAAATATTGAATATATTATTACCTTCATTCAATTCATTTACATTATCTCCCACATCTATTATTAATTGCAAATCATGATTGCCTGTTACTGAAAAAGTATGTGTTTTTTGGATACTGTCGATTCCACCTCCCTCTAATGGAGATCTAGTTTCTGACATAATCAATTCTCCCGTAGTTAAATCAGTCACTGAAACTTGGTAAGTTCCTGTAATTAAATTTGCTTGATTAACCCAACTTGCTCTAATTAAAACTCCAGTATTTACCATAGGTGTCGATTCACTAATCCATAAACTGTCATCTATTGAGGATAAATCACTAGATGATTCTTCTTGACCATACCCGGTTGTAACTATTGAAAACTCTTGAGAAGTACCTCCTCGATGATGTACTTGAATTTGCCAAACTCCTGTCGAACTTGAAACTGTAGGATCAATTCTAATTCGTTCAAGATTATTCAAATCATCTGCTAAACCACCAATTGTTGAAACCCCATTAGCAAAATCATTGCCTAAGTATGTTGTTCCATCTGGAGCAATCACAACTAAATCTAAATCATTCAATAATTTTGGAGATGTTTGAAGAGAACTTGAGGAAACATCTTCATCATTCCAAGCCAAAGTAACTTCTAATCCTTTGCTAGAATCTAATTCATATGCATAAATGAACATACGGCCAGGATCTAATGTTTGAGATTGATCGTACCAAGTATCTAACTGTGTGTTTGAATGAACGGGATATAATGAGTTTTCAAGATCCAATCTACCCCATCCCTCCAAGGAATTAGGCACATCCTTGGAACCTAAATCTTCAGCTCCATGTACTAATATTGCCCTAACTAAATCACTCCCTGGAGATGAGATGCCCAACTCTTCTCTGAGATATTGCCTTGTTAAAACAGCCGCTCCACTAACTACTGGTGTTGCTTGACTTGCACCTGATAAAGAAGTATGCAAAGGTGTAGTACCATCTGAATGGAATGCATCAGTACAATCTGTTCCTTGGGAAGATGTTGCCTCTTGCGCCCTTGAAGAACAAATATTCTCACCAGGTGCAACTAAATCAGGTTTAATTCTACCATCAAATGTAGGTCCTTGCCCAGAAAACGATGCTACAGATGCTTGAATTGCATCTGTTGATGCTCCAACTGAAATTACATTTTTTGCAGTAGAAGGTGCTGCAACCGTGTTCACTCCACCGCTCCCATTATTACCTGCAGAATAAATTGCTATGAAATCTCGATTGTTCCAAAGAAATTTATCTACGCTTTGACTATCTCCATTATATTGCCCTCCTGCATTTTCTGAGACCCAACTTGTAGATTGGAATCTTGCACCATTATCATAAGCATCTTGCATTAAATCGTAAATAGAACCAATTCTAGCAATTACTCCTTGTTGATTATTTTCTAATTGATACATATGGAGTGTTGCAGCGGGGGCAATACCCATTGCTTCAGATTCTCCACTTCCATCGCCCAATAATGTCCCTGTAACATGTGTACCATGTCCAGAAATCGAATCGGCAGGATTGTTGTCAAGACCAAATCCATTCTGAACTGCAATCAATTGACTATTATAATCACTATGATCCATGTCCAAACCAGTATCAACAATTGAAACTGTTTCACCACTACCATTTAATCCTGAATTCCAATTTGATAATACTGCTTGAACTCCGGATTGCTCTCCAGCCTGAGCATTTGTCAATACGTATGAAATGCTAGGTTCAACCCACACAATTCTGTCATCAACCAATAATCGTTCTAATTGATTATTCTGCGAATTTACCAAATTAATTACACAATCAGTGATGCCACAGGAAACCACGTCAATTCCAGAATTCATTAACTCTCTTTCTAGATTTTCAATCTGTTTAATGCCTAATTCAGGAGATAAAACGGCTAAAACAGTTATCGATTCAATTGTCTCAATTGAATTTAAAATGGGGTGTAACTTCCAACCTAAAGGCAAATAAGTAAACCAACGAACTTCTAAATTGTCGCCTAAATTATTAATTTCATTGTTTTGTAATATTTTCACCATCCAAACATTAGTAGAAATTCTATCAAGTATAGAAAAGCCAAATTCATCACTTAATTCAAATATCAAATCGCCATAATTTGATTCAAGTTGAATTAAAGCAAGTTTTTGGGAATCATCTAAGTTTAATTTAGGAACGGGGGATGGAGTTACTAATGGATCAAACTCACCATATGGTGAAGGTATCAAATAATTCACTGGTTTTAATTTCGTTTCTTGAATAGTTAATGGCGTAGAAGAATGCCACTTTTCTGATGCTTTTGAAGCCCAGCCAAAATCCTCTTCGGCCTCATTTTCTGACACTAAGCCCGCAGAATATAAAGGCAAAAATAAAATCAAAAATAATAGAAGAGTTGTTGCCTTTCGAGTCATACGAAACAGAACTCCGAACTAGTTACAGTTTTTGATGCTATGTTGTATTTGTAATTAGTTTAAATTCCGTAATATGCTGAAATAGCTTTATCTGTCTTATCTACAGACACCATCCAATCTTTTTCTAAACCCATTACTGCTCTTATAGCATCAACATTTTCAGGTATAACATCGCTTTCTTGATGAATGGCTTGAAAATAATATAATGTATTTTCTTGCAAACTCACACCATCTTCCCATACAAAAATTTCATGTAAATCGCCCCATTTCCTTCCAATATCTCTTGCTAATTCCATTACTTCTGCTGTGGAGGTGATTTTTGTATCGTTTCCATTCATAATAATTACTCGTGGTGTTTTTCTCCACAAATCAATTACTGATTGAGTTGAAAGCCCATGACCCATAGGCAACTCAACCGTTATTGCATGTAAATGCATTATTGTTGTTGGAACGGCTACAGCAAGACTTGTAATATTAATATCTGACTTTACAGTCATTAAATCTGGTCCGTGATGACTCGGCACTTTAAGAACCGGTTTTATCGCATTGATTGGTCCTTTTGATGAATCACCTGGGTCTGCCGCCCTACGAATCATTACTGAATTTACTGAAAGTGAACCTTTTTCTTTAACTGCCTCATTTAAAGGAACTAATGTCCTCGATAATCCTGTTGTATTACAAGAAACCACTCGAGTACAATTAACACCAATATTTTCTAAATGATTTGCACTTGAAGTATAAGATTTCCCGGTGAGATTATGTTTCTCTCCACCTTGAAAAATAGACTTCACCCCTGCTTTTGTGTATTTTTCTAAATTTTCAGCACCTACTTTTCCTGGTGAACAATCAATAATCACATCACAAATTGACAAAAGATCAGATAATCCCCCTTTACAATCATACCCCGCCTCGGCAAAAGCGGATATTTTTTCTTGATCATCAAAGGTGCAAAAAAGTGGAAAGTTCTTTTTCACTGCAAGATCACATCCAAATGACGGCCTTGTTTTTGTAACACCTACAATTTCCATATCATCCTGGGCATCTACGGCATCTGCCACCCTCTTACCAATTGTCCCAAATCCATTAATTGCAACCCTAGTAACCATGTGTTTCAAACAACCCTCAGGGTTGGCCATCAATAAATGATGCGTATGTAATTTTAGTTTTGAACTGGCAAATATTGACAAAAAGATACCTGTCGATTTAAGTGCAATAATCTTTTGTAACGTTTTGGGCAACATGCGTGAAGAGGTAGTCCGTAGTTTGAAGTTAAACAAAGATTTAACAAAAATGCTCAAACAAGGTATTGAATTAAACAAACCAATCAAAATAGGTTGGTCTCGAGAAGGAGAGCCGATTCCCAAGAAAGGTGAGATTGGTCTAGCTCCTGCATTACCCGACAAGGGACGTGTACGAATTTTAGGTGAATTAGGTCACATGAATGGCATCTTATGCCAAGGTGGTTCGTTCTCTTTAGAAGGCAGTTCAGGCGATTTTCATGGTGCTTGGAACAATGGTGGCAGTCACGTTGTTGAAAGAAAAGTGGGCGACCATCTAGGACATGGAATGGAAAATGGTAAAATTGTCGCAAGAGATGGTTGTGGTAAATTTGCAGGCTCGTCACTTAAAGGTGGGCTTCTAATTATCAGAGGAGACGCTGGTTCTCAATTAGGCGCTGGGATGAGCGGAGGTACAATACTAGTTGTGGGGGATGTTGGTGATTCTGTAGGGAGTAGAATGACTGGCGGTAGAATTTTAGTTAGTGGAAGATGTCCAAAACCGGGAGAAGGTGCTAAAATGATAACTCTCTCTAAAAATGAAATTAATGAATTTAATAATTCTCTAAACGATGATTTGCTTAAGATTTCGGATGATGTAGTTTGTGTGGTTGTAGATGAATCAATTGAAACTAAATCTGAACAAACAAAAAAATCCTCATTAGGCGATTGGTCTGAACTAACAATAGTTCCTGAAGCAGGCAAAAATAGACTTGTTAAAGGTCAAGCATTAGACACCATCGTGGTTATTGGAGGGGATGAAATCACCAACCTTGAGGAGAACATAGAAAGTATTGGATTGGATTTACCTCTGATTTTTCAATCTGAAAAATCAATCAAAGATTTAGGTACAATAGTTCACTCAAAACCAAGTGGTTCAGACTTTTTAGTAATTGATGAAAACAACATTCAAACCTCACACAAAGACATAAAAAACGCTGGTGGTATTATCCTAGATCTTTCTTCAATGCCTGCATTGACTCCGCCTTCATTAGATGGATTGCTAGTAGCAATAAGGGCCATGAGTTCAAGATTAATACCCATTCTAATAAAAGATGGTTTATCCAGAGTTAACAATTTACACACACTAGGGAAAAATCACCCTATTCAAGGAGTTATTGTTGATTTACACGACATGAGTGGCTTACACGCAGCCTCATGCTTACCTAAAATAGGCCGTTCAATTATCGAATCTAAAATAGATAGTTCTGTATGTCCAACATTCATTTCAGTTCCATGGGAAATTTCATCAAATGATATTGTTGTAGCAAGAGGATGTGGGGCAGCCGGATTAATTTCCAAAGAAATCAAGGAACCAAAAAAGATTCATAAAGAAGTCCATAATGAATTGAGAGGTTGGTTAGAAGAACTTGGATTAGACAGTGTAGAAAAAATCGCTCGTAAACATTTAAGAGCCAATAGTTACGAAGTAGCTGCACTGAGTGGCATTCGTTTGACTGGTTATGAAAGAGCACTACCCATGTGGTTTAGTCAATGAGGAATTAGCATGCCAACTGTAAAATTTAACCATATTGACCTAGCAAAAATCCAATCTCGTTTTGGAATCAAATATTCAAAAGACCTGCTAAACGACATTGGAAATATTGGATGCTCTGTTGAAGAAAATGATGATGATGAAATTGAAATTGAAATATTTCCTGACAGAGCAGATTTACTTTCCCCTGGAACTTTAGCCCACGCAACTAGGACCTTTCTCCACAATCAAAAATCAGACCCGTCCCTTGAAATTAAACCTAGCGGAGTCTCATTAGATGTTGATGAATCCTTAAAAAATGTTAGACCTGTAATTTATGCCGCTGTTGTTAAAGGCGTAAATACAGGAGATAGTGATGAAGAAATCAATGAATTTATTCAAACTATTATGGACCATCAAGAAAAATTACATTTTTCACTAGGTAAAAGAAGGTCAAAAGCATCAATAGGAGTACATGATTTTGCTGAATTAAAAGCAAATTTTAAAGTGATTGCAGTAGATGAAGAATTTGAATTTATTCCATTAGCTATGAATGAAAAAATGAACATTAAAGATATTCTTTCAAAACACCCCAAAGGTGTAGACTATGCACACCTCTTAAGTGGAATGAAAAAGTATCCTCTAATTATTGATCAAAACAATTCTGTACTATCATTCCCGCCAATAATCAACGGGAATCATACAACTGTTAAAAGTTCAACAAAAGATTTCTTTATTGACGTCACAGGATGGGATCCTCGTGCTTGCGAGTGTTGTCTTTTGTTAGTTTGTTTGGAATTAGCTGCAAGAGGGGGAACAATTGAAAGCGTTGAAATCAATGATTGCAATAATCAAAGAATTGTTAGCCCCAATGGCGAATCTATAACACATAAATTAACTGAAAGATTATTAGAATCAATGCTCGGTAAAAAATTCAATGATGTTGAATTGTCAAATGCAATAAATAAAATGGGTGGCAACTTCCTTAGAAAAACAGAAGCACCAGAAAATTCTTTAGAAAAAGCAAAAAAAATGAGTGATGTGATTTTAGGGGACAAAATTATTGAAATCGAGATGCCAAGATGGCGCTTTGACATTCTTCACCCAATTGATTTAGTTGAAGAAATTGCAATTGGTCACGGGTATGAAGATTTAGGTAGTGATGTCCCAAAAACACCGCTGGCGGGAGCTCAACTAGATTCATCAAATTTCACAAGAAGGATTACAAATTGTTTACAAGGTTTAGGTTTACAACAAATCACTAGCCTAACTCTTTCTAATGAAAAAGATCAATTCCAATACGTGAGATGGGACGAAAAAGAGATTGCTACAATTCTTGCAAATCCTATTACTGTCGACCATACGTTGCTAAGAACAAATTTATTACCTGGATTACTAAGATTACTAAGCGCTAATAAACACAATGAATTACCTCAAAGAATTTATGAATTAGGTCACGTAGTAAGAGATCATTCTAATGAAACTCATGCCTCATGGTTAATTGCATCACCTTCAGGTGGATTTGCAGAGGGTAGGGGGATGTTACAAGCAATTATGAGAGATATGGCTCTTGATAAATTTGATGTCAATTATGAACTAAAAGAGATCAAAGAAAATTGGGGCCCTTGGTTAAAAGGCAGAGGGGCCGAAATAATTGTTTCTGGAATTAAAATTGGAGAAATTGGAGAAATTGATCCTCATGTCTCTATGAACTTCGAATTAAGCGTCCCGATTCATGGCGCAGAATTGTTTCTTGACAAACTTAGAGAATTAGTACAAGACCCCGTTCATTAAACTTAGAATGAAAAATAGTTTAGGGTAAATAGACCTACGCAGTATGTGAGCCGATTTTCTCTCATCGCTATTTTGATGGTCAGCCTAATATTTTTCCCAATATTTACTCATGCTGAAGAACCTTCAAAGGATCTAGAGATTAATTGGGAAAATTCTGGAGAAATTACATTTTTAGTCCCTAGTAACCAATGGTTTCAATTTAGTGTTGGAATCAATAGCAGCTCATTTGACACTCAAACAATAATTATTGAAATAAATGGAGAAACAAATTGGGGCATCAATCAAAGTAAATTTGTCATTAACGAAGTAGAATTATCTAATCAAGATTCGTTTGAATTAAATTCAAATGAATTTACAAACATCACAGTTAAGATATTCATACCTGAAATTGAAAACGGATTGCCACTCGCCAATATTGAATACCCATTTCAACTAAAATTATCTAATTCAACAGGATCTTATGAATTATGGGAATTTGCAATTTCTATTTTACCCAAGTACTCATTAACAATTGATGAAGTAATTGAACAAACAACCATTGAACCATTAGGGAATATCGTTCATGAGGTAAAAATAAGAAATACAGGAAATATACAAACGGGATTTGTTACAGAAATATCCCCAATAGATGACCAAGGGAACATAATTGGAAAAAATGAGAGTAATAGATTTGAAGAATCGGGCTGGGATGCTACTCTCTCTGGATGGATCAGTGCAAGTTCACTAGAACCAAATGAAAGTATTACTCTAAAAATCACAGTAAATGCACCATACATCTCTTCAAGTAATTTATCAATTTCATTACAAATTAATTCTACCCAAGGTGGAGTCAAAGAAAACATCATACTAAATACATCAATATTAGTTGTCAAAAGTAAAAATATTTATTTTGGGGATACAAATTGTGAGTCTTTAATTTGGAACAATAAATGCAAATTAAATTTAATTATTACTAATACAGGAAATTACCAAGATTATATACAAAATTCCAATTGTTCAACAAATTCTAATTACATTTATTTTAATCAAAATTATTCTGTTTCTGGAAACGACATCATGAATGAAATTTTACTTTCCGATGAAAATTCAAATTCTGAATTATTAGAACCGGGGGAATTTAAAACAATCGAATTTGAACTTTTAATTAATTCCGAAATTCCAAAAATCAATGCAGGAACAATAATTTCTATAACTTGTAGTTATTATTCTAATGAATTAGAAATTATTGATGTAAATTCATATAATTTTACAATAGGAGAATATTTTGAAATTATTGAAGAAAATCGTACATCTTGGATAGAAAACGATAAGCTATACCTTTCAATAATTCTTGAAAATACAGGGAATTTGCCTGAAAGTTTTAGCATCTCTATGGGTGTCAGTCATGAAGTCCCCCATGGATTAATTCTACTTGAAAACGCAATTTATGATGAAAATTCTTCATTAATTAGGGTTTTTCATATATTAGACATTCAACCTCAAGAGAAAATAAATGTGACCTGTTGGATGGATTTACCTAATTCAAATGTTGAAGATGAACCATTTTGGATTTCAATACAAATTGTAACTCATTCAGGACCATTTCAAATCAATTGGGTAGAACATTCTACAATTAAGGGAATAGGTTCTGAAATAATTCCAAATAATGAAAAAAATGAAAAATCAAATTTCATTTCGTTATTAAATAAATTTAACAAGTATGGGTTTTCAATTATAGCGGGGGTAATTGCAACAATTATGATTTACCAAGCATTGAAAATAAGATCTAATAGAAATGCTCCAAATGAAATAAGCAGTAAAAATGAAAACAGGGATTGGATGTCTACATTTCACAAAAAAAGTAACAAGGAAATTAATATTAATTCTCCTATAACAAGTACGGATGAATTTAAACAAATGTTCTCTGCAAAAGGTGGCGAGAAAAATTACCAAAATATAGAGAGCCCAAGTAAAGAGATTTTGAAAAATGCAAATGATAAGATAAATGTAAAAAATGAAAACATAAATGATTTATTAAATGATATAAATCCGGATGATTCAGAATATGATTTTTAGGTGTAAAAATGTATCATTTAGGTGTTGATGAAGCAGGAAGAGGGCCGATGATTGGCCCATTAGTTGTTGCTGCAATAGCAATTCCTAAAGAGGACATTGAATTACTTGAAAAAGAAAATATTACTGACTCTAAAAATTTAACAAAAAAACATCGAGAAGTTGCATTTGAATTAATTAAGAACTATTCTGAAAAAAGAAACTGGAAAATACAAATTACAATTTGCGATGCTATTGATATTGATTTGGCAATGGAAACCACTAATTTAAACACACTTGAAACTGAACTTTTTGCAAACTCAATTAATAATCTTGATTTAAACATAAACGAAGGTGGGAAAATAATTTTAGATGCGTGCGATGTAAATGAGGAACGATTTGGAAAAAGAGTTACAGAAAATTTAAGAAAATGGCCTTGGGACTCATGGGAAATAATTAGTACACATAAGGCTGACAGTAAATACAAAATTGTAGGTGCTGCAAGTATAATTGCAAAAGTAACACGTGACAATATAATCAAAAACATT
>PBHR01000036.1 GCA_002720275.1 Methanobacteriota archaeon | reverse complement strand
TTAGCAGAGAAAGAAGCAGAAGCTGATCGGAGGGCTGAGGTTGCTAGGCGTACTGCTGAAACAGAAATACAGAAAGCACAATATGTGCTTGAACAAGAACGTTTACGTGCCGAGGAAATTGTACGTGAAGAGATTGCTAAAACACAGATAGAGATTGCTGCAGAAGCCGAAGCAGAGAGATCACGTAGGGTTGCAAAGGGTGAAGCAGATGCGATCTTATACAAATACGAAGCAGAAGCAAAGGGTGTTCAACAAGTTTTAGATGCCAAGGCTGAAGGTTATGGAAGGTTGATTCAAAGTTCTGGAGGAGATGCACGTGCAGCAGCTACATTACTAATGGTTGAGAAAATAGAATCTATGGTAAGTGCTCAAGTTGAAGCTATTAGGAATCTGAAAATTGATAAAATTACTGTTTGGGATGGCGGTAATGGAGGGGCTGGTGATGGCTCCTCATCAACCTCGAATTTTGTTAGTAGTTTAGTTAGAAGTTTGCCTCCAATTCATGATGTTGCAAAGATGGCTGGAGTCGAACTTCCAGAGTACTTGGGGAAAGTTTCAGATGACTCACAAATCGATGTTGAATGAGTGATTGGAAAAAATGAGTATAATTCATTCAATTAATATTTCAAAGGGGGGTGTTCCTAAAACCTCTGTTAATGGTGCTGAGGTAACATTTGATGGTTTTATAGGTGATAAACAAAATGATTTGAAGCATCATGGTGGGAAGTTGAAGGCTGTTTGTTTGTATTCATTAGATCTGATTGAAAAATTAAATTTAGAAGGACACTTAATATTTCCAGGCTCAACAGGAGAAAATTTAACCTTGTCTGGTTTTGATTGGAATGTTATGAGAATAGGGTTGAAATTAATGATTGGTGATACGATAATTAAGTTAACTGGCCCAGCCAAGCCCTGTAAAACAATATCTTCTTCATTTAATTCTGGTATGTATTTGAGGATTGACGAAAAAAAATTTCCTGGATGGTCTAGGTGGTATGCTTCTGTAATCAAAGAAGGAAGAATAAGGCTTGGAGATGCAGTTTTGTTGATTGAAGGTTAAATTGTTGTGTGATTATGTTGGGTTTACTTAATGGGTATTTATGGTCTATTGGACATTTTATTCAATGGGCCTTTATTGGTAGATTTTTGTTAAAGAACTGGTATATATTCTTTTTTTTATCTCTTAGTTGGGAGATTTTGGAATTATTTCTTCCTTTTGAATTTGCAATTGAAAGTTGGAGTAACAAAATTTCTGATGTTTTTGTAAACTGTCTTGGTTTTTATTTTGGAAATTACTTGTGGTCAAAGAAAAATAAAGAATAATTATGACCCGCAAGACAAACAATCATCTGGACTATCAATACTACAAGCTATTTGTTCCATATTGCTAATTTCCTCAGCTCTTCCTTTCAAGTTATTAACAGTCGTATCTGTCATCTTATCTTTTTCTAATGTAAATTGAATTGCATCAACAGCAGCTTTTGTTCGTAAATAGTACATCCCTGTTTTTAATCCCTTTTTCCATCCATAAAAATGCATAGATGAGACCTTTGCAGAATTTGCATCTGTCATGTGTATATTCAAACTTTGGCTTTGATCAATAAATGCTCCTCTGTCTGCGGACATGTCTATGATGTGTTTTTGTTTTATCTCCCAGGTTGTCCTATAAAGCATTCGAATATCTTCGGGAATTATGTCTATGTTTTGTATTGATCCTTTTCCTTCTAGAATTTTATCTTTTAATTCTAAAGACCATAAATTTGTATTAATTAAATCATTAACGAGGTGTTTGTTTAAGATGACAAATTCTCCTGACAAAGTTCTTCTAGTGTATAGGTTAGATGTGAATGCCTCAAAACATTCGTTATTTCCAAGTATTTGACTAGTGGATGCTGTTGGCATGGGTGCTAAAAGTAATGAATTTCTAATTCCTGTTTCTACAACTTTTTCTTTAAGGGTATCCCAATTCCAATTTCCAGAATTTGGTTTTACTCCCCACATGTCAAATTGTAAAATTCCTTTACTTGCAGGAGACCCTGGGAATGATTCGTATGGTCCATCTCTTACTGCTAAATCCGCAGAACATGACAAAGATGCAAAATAGATCGTTTCAAAAATATCTTTGTTTAGTTGTTTTGCTTCATCACTATCGAAATTATATTTTAACATTGCAAAAGTATCGGCTAAACCTTGAACTCCAATTCCTATTGGTCTATGCCTCATATTCGAGTTTCTTGCTTCTTCGACAGGGTAATAATTTACGTCTATTACTCGATTGAGGTTGTATGCTACTCTATAGGATACATCGTATAATTTTTGATGGTCGAATTTCATATTTTCGAGATCTACATATTTGGGTAATGCTATGCTTGCCAAATTACAAACAGCAACCTCATCTGGGGATGTATATTCAATTATTTCAGTACAAAGATTTGAAGACCTTATCGTACCTAGATTTTTTTGATTTGACTTTTGATTTGCAGCATCTTTGTAAAGCATATATGGTGTGCCTGTTTCAATTTGTGCAGAAACAATTGCTTCCCATAAATCTCTTGCTTTTACTGTTCTTCTTGCTAAACCTTCAGCTTCATATTTTCGATATAATTTGTTGAACTCCTCTCCATATAAATCATGCAAACCTGCACATTCATTTGGACAGAACAAACTCCACTCATCATTAGCTTCAACTCTTTCCATGAAGAGATCGGGTGTCCAAAGCGCATAGAACAAATCTCTAGCACGTAATTCTTCCTTTCCATGATTTTTCCTTAAGTCTAACCATTCAAAGATATCTGGATGCCAAGGCTCTAGATAAATAGCGCAAGATCCTTTTCTTTTGCCTCCACCTTGATCCACATATCTTGCGGTTGCATTGTAGACTTGTAGCATTGGGACTAATCCATTGCTCGTACCATTTGTCCCTTTTATGTAAGATCCTTTAGATCTTATCGGATGGACTGAAAGTCCAATTCCTCCTGCTGATTTTGAAATCTTTGCACATTGATGTAATGTGTTGTAAATTCCCTCTAGTGAATCATCTTGCATAGTTAAAAGGAAGCAACTTGATAATTGTGGTTTTGTTGTTCCAGCATTAAATAATGTCGGGGTTGCATGTGTAAACCAACCTTCACTCATTAAATCATATGTTTCAAGAGCCCTTTCAATATCGTTTGAATGTATTCCTACTGCGACCCTCATTAACATATGTTGTGGTCTTTCAGCTACTTCTCCATTTAGCTTTAAAAGATATGACCTTGCTAATGTTTTAAATCCAAAATAGTCGTAATTAAAATCTCTTTTATAATCTATGTGATTATCCAAAATTTCTTTATTTTCTCTAATTACTTCTAAGATATTATCAGAAATTAAGGGAGCATGTTTCTTTGTTTCGGGATCTATGTATGCGTATAAATCTTCAATTAAATCACTAAAACTATCTTTGGTACTTCGATGTAAATCATCTACAGCAATTCTTGCGGCTAGTTTACTATAGTCTGGATGATTACTAACCAAACTTGCACTTGTTTCAGCCGCTAATTCATCTAATTCCTTTGTCGTGACACCATCATACAATCCCTCAATTACCATTTTTGTGACTTGGCCTACATCGACCCAATTTTCATTAAGTCCTTCCGCTAAATTGGTTAATTTCTCCAAGATAGCATCAAATCTGACATCTTCTCTTTCACCTGCCCTATTTATTACTTGGAGTCCCATTTTTAACAACCTCTGATATACTGACAGCGCAGTATCTGTTTGCGTACGCGGACAGTATTAGAACTATACGTTCGAAATCATGTCTTCGGACACCATATTGTATGAAAATTAGTGTTTGGAATTAAGATGATGTTTCGCCGGAAGTACTTGTAAATTCGTTTATAAATTCGAATGTTTTCTAAATAGAATGAGATGATCTTTTGGGTATTAGAAATCTTCTTCCATGGAAAAACGTGTTTGAAGTGATGCAGATGCTTCGCCGGAATTAAGTACTCCGCTCTTTTGATATTCCCCTACTCTCTTTTCAAAGAAATTTGTTTTTCCTTGCATACTAATCATTTCCATCCATGGGAATGGATTTGTGGCGTCATATAATCTCGTACAATTTAATGCTACAAGTAACCTATCTGCTACAAATTCTAGGTATTGTGACATTAACTCGGCATTCATGCCTATTAGTGACACAGGAAGTGCTTCGGTGATAAACTCTTTTTCAATAGTTACTGCTTCTGCAATAATTCTGTGGATTTTACTTTCAGATGTGGGTCTTTCTAATTGGCTATGCAGTAGGCATGCAAAATCACAATGTAATCCTTCATCTCTGGAAATTAATTCATTTGAAAACGTAAGCCCCGGCATCAAACCTCTTTTCTTCAACCAAAATATGGAACAAAATGCTCCCGAAAAGAAAATACCTTCAACTGCTGCAAATGCAATTAATCTTTCAGGGAATGTTGCTCTTTTCCTGTCAAGCCATCTTAATGCCCATTCTGCTTTCTTTTTAACTGCAGGAATTGTGTCTATTGCATTAAATAATCTATCTTTTTCTGCTTCATCTTTGATGTAACTATCAATTAATAACGAATATGTTTCTGCATGTATGTTTTCCATCATAATTTGAAATCCGTAAAAACATCTTGCTTCTGCATATTGTACTTCAGCAGCAAAATTATAGATTAAATTTTCATTAACTATTCCATCACTTGCAGCAAAGAAAGCTAAAATATGTTTTATGAAATGTTTTTCATTATCTGTCATATTATCCCAGTCTTTGCCGTCTTCTCCAAGATCAATTTCTTCTGCGGTCCAGAATGCTGCTTCATGTTGTTTGTAGAAGTTCCAAATCTCTTTGTGTTCTATTGGAAATAATACAAACCGTCCCGGGTCGTCTCTTAGCATGGGCTCAATAAATTCTCCACTAAGGTTGAATTCTTCTTCTGAAACATCCATTTTTATTTTCACCTCTCCGCAAATCTTCTTCTTGGGTTTTAACGTCCGAACAAACTCGCTAATAACCTTGACTAATAATCTTTCAAAAAACAGAGGATATTTTGTTGAAATCCGTTTTCCAAATTTCTTCATTTTCTGAAATATTATTATGTGAGGTGTTTTGGCAATGTTATACATGCGTAAGGTTTTGATAAGTAAAGCGGGCTCCCCCGAGGTTTTGAAAATCGTAGAACAAGAACGATTGGTTCCAAATAATGGAGAGGTCACGATTAGAGTCCATAATGCTGGAATAAATTTTGCAGATTTAATGATGAGATTGGGCATATATGGTAAACAAGCACCACCAATTCCCTTTACTCCTGGGTATGAGGTTTCAGGGGTAATATCGGCTGTTGGCGAAGGTGTGGTAGAGTTTGAAAAAGGGCAACGAGTTGCTGCTTTAACTGGAATTAATGGTTATTCTCAAGAAGTAAATGTGCCAGTGAAACAAGTGGTTTCTATTGCCGATGAAGTATCATTTGAAGCAGCTGCAGCCATGCCAGTAACTTATCTTACTGCGTATCATATGTTGGTTGAATTAGGAAACATCAAGAAAGGAGATACTGTGTTAATACATCACGTAGCAGGAGGTGTTGGAACTGCAGCAATACAAATTGCTAAAGCATATGGGGCGGGAACCATTTTTGGTGTTGCTTCTGGGGCGAAGAAAGAATTTGTTGAAAATTTAGATGTTAGATTCATTGAGAGAGATAAAGAAGATTTTGTAGATGTCGTGAAGAAAGAAACTAATGGTGCAGGAGTACATCATGCATTGGATCCTGTTGGAGGTAAGCATTTGAAAAAATCATTTAAGTCATTGAGGTCTGGAGGAAAATTATACGCTTTTGGAGGTTCTTCATTTGTAAGAGGGCCAAAAATTTTCAAACTTACTGCATTGTGGAGATTATTAAGATCTCCAAAATTTTCACCATTAAACATGATTGGTAAAAATAAAGCAATATTTGGAGTTCATATGGGCACAATCAAGGACATGGATTTGATGAGAAGAGAGATAGAGGCATTGGTTTTAATGCTTAATGAGAAGAAGATTGAACCTATAATAGACAGTGTATTTCATTACGAAGATGTGGTAAAAGCACATTATTATATTCATAATCGTAAAAACCGAGGTAAGGTTTTGTTAGATTTTTCTTGAATTTTTGAAATTATAATTTCACGGGTCTAGTTGCACCACATGCTTGACATTTCAATAATGTAGTACGATTTTCTTTAATGAATTCAGTATCGGGAGAATTACATTGTGAACATTTAATGTATGTATTTACGTAATTCACAAATTTTTGTTTGATGTTTTTTGGAGGAATTCTTCCTTTAAAATGTACACGTGGCCCATCTATTGCCCCACTTGTGCCCAATTCTTTTAGTAAATATTGGAAAACATGAACTAAATCTCTATCCATGTGTGAAACAACGTCTGAAAAATTTCTGATATATGTGTTTGAACCTTCAATCATTATGTCTGGTGGAGGCAATGTCCATCGTTCTCTATTTGATATGTCATCAGGAATCTTCTTTCTAGCCCGATCTAATAACTCCTCATAATCAAAGTCGCCCATTAACCCTCCGGATAGAATGTGTAACATTAATGCTACTACTCAACGACGTATTAATATCAGAGAGACTTAAGCCCTCAACTATAGCATGGCATTAAGTATCGATGAATTACGTAGTACGGTTGCTAAATATAAGCAACAAGGATTATCTACAGAACAAATTGCAGATGAATTATCACTTTCACAAAGTACAATTTTGTGGCTCCTTACTAGTAATTCAAATGAAAATATTTCCGATGAACGGCCTACAGATATTAGAATCGGATGGAGAACAATAGGTGCTAGACCAACTAGAGTGGCAGCACTTTCTACTATTTTTTCTGATGTTGTATTAGAAGAAATGGAATGGAATGTGGATTCAGTAGATACAATTGTTGGAATAAGTATTAATGGCATTCTATTTGCTCATGAGATAGCATCACAATTGAATGTTGATGTTGCAATACATAGAGATAGTAAAGGAGAGAGTGGAGGGCATTTATCTACAAAATATGGGCAAGTTGGTGGAAAGAGAGTAGTTGTTGTAGATGATGTGTTGTCTACTGGAAGTACAATGAAAAACACAATCTCCGTTTTAAGAAAAATGGGTGCTGAAGTAATGTTAGCATTAGTTTTAGTGAATAAAACACAACTTAATGAGATTGAAGGAGTGCCCCTTAGAGGGTTAATTAGGACTGTAACGGTGTAGGTGATAGAGATTCATTGGGCTGACGCAGTCGCAAAAAACTTGTCCCGAAGAGGCAAAAAACATGTTATTGCTGCGGGAATCACACCAAGTGGGGAATTCCATATTGGCCATCTTAGAGAAATTTTAACTGGTGAAATCATTCATAGGGCTTGTATTAGATTAGGTTTAGATTCAGAATTTGTATTTGTTGTTGATTCTGCGGATCCGTTAAGGAAGGTCTATTCTTTTTTAGATTCTGAATATGAGGAGTATGTTGGCCATCAATTGGCTTGTATACCCGCGCCAGATGAAGATGGCAAGCCTGATTTAAATGCCGGTTCTTATTCAAATTTTTTCTTAAAGCCGTTTTTGGAAGCATTGAGGAATATTGGAGTAGAGCCTAGGATTATTGATAATTATAATAGTTATTCAGAAGGTAAGTTTACAGAGGCTGCAAAAATAGCATGTGAGAATGTTGATACTGTTCGTGAAATAATTGAAAAGATATCAGGTAGAGAGTTATCTGAGGAGTGGTTTCCTTACAATCCAGTTGATGATAACGGTTCAATGGAGGGTTTAACAGTTACCAAATACCAGTGGCCTTTTGTTTATTGGAAGGATTTAGCAGGCAATATTGGAAAAAACGACATTCGGTCAGGCGAAGGTAAATTACCATGGAGGCTTGATTGGCCAGCTAAATGGAGTTGGATTGGAGTTACTTGTGAACCCTTTGGAAAGGATCATGGAACATCAGGAGGATCTTATTCCACAGGACGTAAATTTTCTGAAATGTTTGGTCATGAACCTCCACACCCCTTAACTTATGAGTGGATTTCATTGAAAGGAGAAGGTGCAATGTCTAGCTCAACAGGGGTGACTATTGGTCCAATGGATGTATTGAAGTTAGTTCCCTCTGAAATTTTAAGATATTTGATAGCACGTTCAAAACCAAATAAACACCTTGAATTTAATACTGGAGATTTATTATTGAATTTAGCAGATGAATATGAGAGAACATGTCAATCCGTTTTTGAATCTAATGAAATAAATTTAGATGAATTGACTAAGAGGCAAAGAGTATTGAAAGAAGAAGCAAAAGGAAGTATAATTTATTCTCAAATTGAGTTGGGTTCAGAAATAGATGAGTCATATAAAGTGCCATTTAGACATTTGTGTATGCTTGCTCAAATACGTGCAGATGACGTTGATGTTTTTTCAGCACTCGAAAAATCAGGATATCTTGATTCATCTGAAAAAAGTCCAAAATTACTTGAAAAACTATCAAAAATAAGGTGTTGGATAGATTCAGAACACTTCCCGACAAACTTGAAAATAAAAATTAATGAATCCATAGATGCAGAAATTTTGAGCATTTTTGAATTCGAATATCGTGATTATCTGTTTTTGTTAATGAAAAATTTTGAAGAAGTTGTGGATTGGAATAGTACAAATATTGGAATTGCAATTACTAAATCCGCTAAAGAATTAGATTTAGGTTTAAAAGATGTTTATCAATTACTATACACTCTGTTTTTAGGAAAAAAGTCAGGTCCAAAATTAGCAAGATTATTACAAGAGTTGGATAAAAAAGTAGTTTGCCAACTATTTTTTGAAGCGGCAAATAACTAAACCTCGAAAATCAACATTTATTTCGATTAATCAACATCACAATTGAAGAACAATAACAGTTCTTGTGTGTTTATGGGCGGGGTGTATTGTCCTGAGTGTGAAGCCGAGGTCGACGCGGTAGCAAAGTTTTGTTTAGCATGCGGTCATAACTTTTTGAATGGTGCCGGGCCAATAACTTCAACTGGACATGATTTAGGTGAATTAAAGGAAGCAATAAAAAATAGAGATGATATTTCTATGGCTGAAAAATTTAATTTGATGGCTCAAATTGAGGAAGGTGCTAATCCCATAAGATTAGGTATAGCCGCTCCTGCAGAAGATGATGAATCATATGAGGGGCTCCCTTATCTTGAAGAAACAGAAAAAGATGAAGATGAAGATGTTTCTGTTAATTTAATGAAATTTGGAGATAGCGCCGCATCAAATTACGCTGTAAATACTGTTGTTGGTTCTTCAGAAGCTTGGGAATTGGTAAAATCTGGAAAAATAAATTTTTCAGATAAATTGTATAGGGAGTCAATGACTTTGGGTATAGATGCATCTAAGCACATTCATGATATTTCTACTGGCGAGTTTGAAGGAGTAGATGCTGACGTAATTAAAGAAATACCTGTTTTAAAACCGCCTAAACGTTCTTTTTGTCCAAAATGTGGTACCGATATCCATTCATACACTATGATGCAATGGAGGAAGTGGAGAGATGCTTCTGCAGATGTAGTAGGGATACAGTTGGAGGCTGCTATGGAAACGTCCATTGTAAAGATTAGTGCATTCCATATTAATGAGATGGAAGATATTAAAATTGAAAATTCCAAGTTAAAGGCAGAAGTTGATGAATTAAAAGAAAAACTAGAAAATACAGATAGAAAGTCTATCGAAGACAAATTAAGAAAATCACTTACAACAAAGATTAGAAAAGAATTGTTGAAAGAATTAAAAGCAGAAAAAGATTTGATTTTGAATAAAGAGGATTCAGAAGATGACGAGGACGTAGAAGAGGAGTTTGAAGAAGAAATAGAAAAAACAAAAAGCAAACCTAAATCTTTATTTGGACCTGGGAAAAAATCTAAGAAATTCGATGGTAAAAAATCAGATAAACCAGAATGGTTCCTTAATGAAGCCCTTGATACTGTTTATGATCCACATGGAACAGGTAAGGCACTAAAGAGAAGAACCATACTTGCACGTTCATCTAAAGGCAATGTAAGAGTTGAAGATGTGGTGTTTGCATATTCTAAATCAGGAAAGAAAGGAATTTCTGAATTGGCTTGGACATCTCCAACAACAAAATATATTTTAGAAGCCTATGACTCATGTTAGGCTTGACCTAAATCTTTTGAATTACTAAATCCGATATTTTGTTTTAATTTTTTATTTATTGTGCTATAGTTTACTTGTAATTTTATTGGCCTCAATGAACCCTTTTTTGCTTCTTTCATTGCAGAAACTTCCATTTTAGCGCCTGAAATTGTTGTAACAAATGGAATGTTCATTTCTACAGCTAATCTACGCATGATGTTTCCATCTCTGACGGCGCCACCACTAATTGTAGGTACATTAATGATGAAATTTATACTTCCTTGATGCATTAAATCTAATGCATCAGGATGTCCGTTTTCATGAATTCTGAATACCGTATTTACATTTATTGAATTTTTTCTTAAAACATCGGAAGTTCCTGGTGTTGCGAATAATTCAAAACCCATGTTTTCAAGTTTTCTAGCTATTGGAAGCAATGCTTGTTTGTCTTCGTCCCTAACAGTTAGATAAACACCCCCAGATGTTGCTACTGGAATTTCAGTGGCGAGTCTTGCTTTCAAATAAGCCATCTCTGCAGTTGTATCACTTCCCATTACTTCTCCAGTAGATTTCATTTCTGGACCTGGTGCAGGATCTAATCCTACTAATTTGATAAATGGGAATACCGGTGCTTTTACACAAACATGTCCTTTTGTGGCCTCAGGGATAAATTGTTCAGAAATTTTCACACCTAATGTTGTTTTTGCTGAAATTTTTGCAAGAGGGATGCCCGTGGCTTTAGCAACAAACGGCACAGTTCTACTAGATCTTGGATTAACTTCTAAAACATATAATTCATTATCTTGAATTGCAAATTGTATATTAAAACACCCAACAATTTTTAATCCGACTCCAATAATCTTTGTTTGTTCTTGCACTCTCTTTAAAATGTCCTTTGAGACGTTTTGAGTAGGGATAAAACAGGTCGAATCTCCAGAATGTATCCCTGCTTCTTCTAAATGTTCCATTATTGCTCCTACTAATACTTCTTTTCCATCTGAAACTGCATCAACATCAAGTTCTGTTGCATGTGACAAATATTGATCAATTAATATTGGTTTTTCAGGAGTAATATATGCTTCACTAAGGTATGCATTAAGTTGTTTATCATTAGTAAGTACTTCCATACCCCTGCCTCCTAGAACATAAGAAGGTCTAATTAATACAGGGAATCCGATTTTATTTACTGCTGACCTAACTTCTTGGGATGTTTTTCCAGTTAAACCCCGAGGCATTTTCAGGCCGTTTTGTTTTGAAAACTCTTCAAATCTTTCTCTGTCACTTGCTTCATCAATTGCATCAATACTGGTTCCTAGTAATTTTAAATTCAAACCCGCACTTTCCAATATGTCTAATCTTCTTTTTAGTGGTAATGCAAGATTTATTGCGGTTTGACCTCCAAATTGTAAAAGTATTCCGTAAGCACTTTCTCTAAGTAATATTTCAATCACATATTCGATACTCAATGGTTCAAAATAGAGTCTATTGGATGTATCAAAATCAGTAGATACAGTTTCTGGATTATTATTTATGATGATTGCTTCATCACCATGTTCTCTAATTGATTTTACAGCATGTACACAACCATAATCAAATTCTATTCCTTGCCCAATTCTTATTGGTCCGCTACCAATAACTACCTGTCTCTTTGGAGAATCTGTTTTTAATTCGAATTTATCAATACCATATTCTTCATTGATTTGTCCTGCTTCATACGTTGAATAATAATAAGGTGTTGTGGCTGCAAATTCTGCAGCGCATGAATCTACCATTCTGTATTTTGGATGAATTCCCAACTTGTGACGTTGTTTCATCACTGCAATTTCATTTTGACTTTCAGGTAAATTCTTCCAACCCGTAGTTGGGAAATTTGCTAAAGCATCTGAGATATATGCATCACTAAAACCAAAACCCTTCCATTTCCTTAAATCTAATTCATTTATTTCATCAGGCGAATCTCCTGAATTTGAGATTTCATTTTCGATTTCAATAATTTTTTCTATTCTATATAGGAACCATTTGGTTATTTGTGTGTGTTTATGAATTTTCTCTACACTCCATCCTCTTCTAAATGCTTCTAGAATTGCAGATAATCTTCTGTCTGTTGCTATTTCTAACCAGTTGATTAAAGTCTCTTCGGTTAATTTTTCTTTGGCTCTTAAGCCCATGTCGTCCCCTTCAGATTCATCAGCTCTAGTAAGTGGCCTTGGATGCGGATTTCCCGTTTCAAGGCTTCCCCAAGCTTTTAGAAAAGCTTCTTGAAAATTTCTTCCTATTGCCATAACCTCTCCTGTGGATTTCATTGATGTGCCTAGAGTTCTATTTGCAGTTCTAAATTTATCAAAAGGCCATCGAGGAATTTTAACTACACAATAATCTAGTGTTGGTTCAAATGCTGCTGTAGTGCCATGGCCTGTGATTGGATTTGGTAGTTCATCTAAAGTATAACCAATTGCAATTTTAGCAGCCATCCTTGCAATAGGATAGCCTGTTGCTTTACTTGCTAATGCTGAAGACCTACTCACTCTTGGATTAACTTCAATAACTCTTATTTCTCCATTTTTTTGATTTACTGCGAATTGGACATTACATCCGCCACAAATATTTAGTTCTCTTATTAGTTTAAGTGCACAATCTCTTAGATGTTGATGATCTTTGTCTGATAGTGATTGTACTGGAGCCACAACGATACTTTCACCAGTATGTACTCCCATTGGATCTAAGTTTTCCATTGTGCACACTATTATGCAATTGTCTTTTGAGTCTCTAATTACTTCATATTCATGTTCCTGCCATCCTAAGATAGATTCTTCGATTAATACTTGATTAATTCTACTATTTCGTAAACCTAGTGATGAAACCTCAACTAACTCTCCTATGTTGTTTACGGTTCCTCCTCCAAGTCCTCCTAAAGTAAAAGCAGGTCTTATGAGTAATGGCCAAGTTCCTAAACTTTCTGATGCTTGTATTACTTCTTCAATGGAATTACATGCTATGGCTTTTGGGACCGGTAAATCTATAGATTCGCATATTTCCTTGAATAATGCCCTATCTTCTGCCATCTCAATTGCATTTAAATCTGATCCGATTAACTCTACATTGTATTTTTCTAATACACCATCATTTGCTAATTCAGTAGCTATGTTTAGTGCAGTTTGACCTCCCATTCCAGCAAGCAAAGCATCAGGTTTTTCGATTTCAATTATCTTCTTTACAACATCTGGCAGAAGGGGTTCAATATACACAACATCTGCCATTTCAGGATCATTTTGAATGGTTGCAGGGTTTGAATTGACTAAAATTACTTCAAAACCATCTTCTCGAAGAGCCCTACATGCTTGAGACCCACTGAAATCAAATTCTGCAGCTTGTCCAATTCTTATTGGCCCACTACCAAGTAAAAGTATTCTATGGATATCATTTCTTCTTGGCATTAAGTTCACCTCTAACTATGTTTTCAAATTGGTCAAATAATTTTGATGCATCATTTGGACCTGGACACGCTTCTGGATGGTATTGAACGCTAAATGCAGGTTTTCCTATGACTTCTAAACCTTCTACAGTATTATCATTAGCATTTATGTGAGAAACTTTTACTTTAGTATCGATTAAATTTTCTTTTCTTCCCGAATTTACTTTTGATGGATGTTCTGCAAGCCTTCCTTTTTGAGGGTCTGCAACAGCAAATCCATGATTTTGTGAGGTTATACTAACTTTCCCAGTCTTAATATTTATTACAGGCTGATTTGCTCCCCTGTGGCCATAAAGCATTTTGTAAGTCTCCAGTCCTGCTGCTAATCCAAGTAATTGATGGCCGAGGCAAATTCCCATTGTGGGTATGCCTGATTTGATTCCTTTAGCTAATGTTTTTCTTGCTATTGTGGCTCTTCCTTCCTGTGCTGGGTCTCCAGGGCCATTTGAACAAAACAGTGCAGAAACATTCCATTTGTTTATTAATTCTTCAAATTCAATGTCTGGTGGGCACCATAAAACTTCAAATCTTTTTGATAATTCCTTTATTATGTTATATTTAATTCCACAATCTAAAACACCTAGTCTTGGAAGTTTATTTCCTTCAATATCTATTGCTCCCTCATTCACGATCACAGGTTTAGATATGCAAACAGTTTCTATTAGATCATTTATTGAGGGGTCTTCAATTTCTTTCAATAATTCTTTTAATTCTTCTTCTTTTTCTAATGGGCCCATTACACATAACAATGTCCCATACTCTCTGACTTTTTTTGTAATGGCTCTTGTATCTACTTTTTTCAGCCCTGGAACTCCGTGAGTTCTTAAGAATTCATCAACATTTCCTATGGAATCTCTATGGTCTGGATGGATTATTAATTCTCTGCAAATTAATGCTCTAGGCCATACAGATGAACTTTCTGATGATGATGCATGAATTCCATAGTTTCCAATAAGTGGATAAGTAAATGTTAATACTTGTCCAGCAAATGAGGGATCTGTTAAGCTTTCTTGATAACCAGCCATCCCAGTAGTAAAGACTAATTCTCCTTGAGCGATCCCTTTAGAACCAAATAACTCTCCTTCAAATCTACTTCCATCTGCTAAGAGTAATACACCCGGGCCATTTGCTGCAATAGGTAATGAACGATTACTGGTATTAATCTCAATTAATTTGTCAGAAGCATCTTCGAAGTTAATTGGATTTTTAACTCCAGGTTGTCCAAGGCTCGGATTAAAGCCACCAGCCCTATACTTCGATGCCGACATCAGCCCATGTCGTTGAATAGACTCAATAAGGATTGAGGATAAAAACCCTTAAATTTTTTATTTACTCCTCTTCTTTTTTTGTATGGTCAATTACATTTTTCTTTTCAAGGTCAGGGATGATTTCTAATTTAGGATTTGAGAAGTTTTGCTCAATTGAATTGCCGTCTTGTAATTTATCTAAAAATAATGCAAGTGCTGCTACTTCACTATGTGGTTGGTTGCCCACTGAAACATTGTAGTGGCACATTCTATAGATGGATGCAGGTACTTTTGCACCTCCTACAATGATTGCTAATGGTTTATTTTTTGGAATTTTAGGTACTACTTTTCTGTAATCTTCTCCATACATTGTAAGGTGGATTATAGTTCCATTTACACCACCTTCTTTTTCATCTAATTTGTATTTTTTAATCCATTTTAATGGTGCTTCTAAGTGGTTTGTTTTGAATTTTCCACCAAATGTTTTAGTCACTTGCTCAATTGTATCAAACATCTTGTTATTTTTATCTCCTGAAACTAAAAATTCATCAGCTCCTAAGGCTCTTGCAACAAGCCCCAAATGTGTATTTATTCGGGGATCTCTCCCTATTCTATAGCCTAGTCTTACAACCGTTATTGGGGCTGGATGATTTGGCATTAAATCACCTTAATTTTATGTTTCAGCTATTTCTGCTGCTTCCATTTCCACAGGAGTTATAGAATCTTCTTTAGTGATGCTTGCTTCATGCATTTCTAAAAACCTTTTAACCCAAGACAGAAGGAATGCTTCCATTAACATTTTTGAACCAATGTATACTCCTGATCCAATAATTGCTAATCTAGAGCATAGCCATACTACAGTTCCAATTTCAGCATCTGTTTGGTTGAATAAGAACATGCCTAATGGCTCGATTACAAAATATACGGAAATTAATAATAAAAAACCAGCAATCGTTCCAGGTCCAGGCCTACCTAATTCTCTACTCATCATGTTCAGTACAGAACCCGCAAAAACGAGGAATGGTAGTAAAGCGGAAATTACTTCATAATTTAATTGTAATATTAATTCAGGTTCATTAAATGATGCTGAATCAAATTTTACAAAAACAAGCCACCAAAATAGTAGGAGGCCACCGATTATGGTGCCTGAAAACACGGCCCTTTTGTGAATCATTTCATCAATGGTTTGACTATCTGTAACATCCATTCGTTCTAATATTGCGTCAGCTAATTGCCAAGGATCTATACCTCCACTTTCAGATGAATTATTAATTTCAGATGAATTTTCAATTGCAGAAACACTACTTGATTGCTCATCCATTATGCAGGCGCTGTTTTGCTAACTGATAAAGACTCGCAAGCATAGCGCCGTTACATGGCGAGTTCAGCACCTTCTGGGGGTATGCGGCCGTCAATGCAAGAACTTGCTAGTTTAATTCGTAAGGATAGATTTGGTAGGCCAAAAATAATGGGAATAGTAAATGTTACAAATGATTCTTTTCACAAAAATTCCAGATATGATTTTGATCAAGCAATAAAAACTGCATTGAATATGTGGGATTCTGGTGCTGATTGGGTTGATATTGGAGGGGAATCAACTAGGCCAGGATCAAATGAGGTATCCTTAGAAGAGGAGTTAAAACGTGTAATTCCAGTAATAAAGAAATTAAAGACTTTAATGCCAAAGGGTTTGATTTCCATTGATACAAAAAAGGTCGAGGTCGCAAAAGAGGCCATTAAAGAAGGAGCTTTGATGCTAAATGACGTATCTGGTTTAAGAGATAACAAAATGTTTGAATTTGTTTTATCAGAGAAAATACCTGTTTGTATAATGCATATGCAGAATAACCCAGAAAACATGCAAGTATCTCCTTACTATGAAGACTGCTTAAATGAAGTATCTAATTATTTATTCTCGAAAGCTGATGACTTAATTGCAAAGGGGTTCCCAGAGGATTTGATAATACTTGATCCCGGAATTGGATTTGGCAAATCTTTGAATCATAATTTAGAACTTCTTAGAGGGATTGAAAAATTACGTAGAGGGACTTTTAGTGTTTTAAATGGTGTAAGTAGGAAATCAATAATTGGTGAAATAACAAATAATAAGAGCACTTCTGATAGATTGTCGGGTACTTTAGGGGCTTCTGCTTATGCACAGATTCATGGGATAGATTTGTTGAGGGTGCATGATGTCAAAGAGCATGTTGATTTATCAAATGTATTGAGTGCTATAATTAATGAATAGGTGAATTAATGGAATTGAATCGAGATTTAGTAATTTCTATAGAAGACTCTATAAGATTGGTGGGAACTGCTCATGTAAGTAAAGATTCAGTTGAGTTAGTTAAGTCAGAAATAGAAGAATGGAATCCAGATATTGTTGCAGTTGAATTGTGTGAAAGCAGATTTAAAGCACTTTCAGAAAATAGACGTTTAGATAAAGAAAGTTTATTAAAAGTCATAAAAGAGGGTAAGGCTCCATTAATTATTGCACAAAGTATGCTTGCTTCAGAGCAAAGGAAACTTGGGCTTAATGAAGATTTACAACCCGGGGCTGAATTAATCGAAGCAATTTCTATGGCTAAAGAAAAAAAGAAAGGTGTCGCATTAATTGATCGTGATATTCAAGTTACTTTGAGAAGGGCATGGAAAAAAATGAAATTTCGTGAAAAGATAAGTATACTTTGGTCTTTAGTTGGGCAAGAAGAAAATGATGAAGAATTTGACATTAAAGAAATCTTGGAAAATAAAGATTTAATGACTATGATGATTGATGAATTAAAGGAAGTAGCTCCAGGTGCAGGAACAGTTTTAGTTGATGAAAGGGATGAATTCCTTGCTCATAAAATTTTACAAAAAAGTGGTTCAGGTAAAGTGTTGGCAGTAATTGGAGCAGGGCATTTAGAAGGTGTAAAAAATCATTTAAATAATTTAGAAAAACCAAATGATGTTAGAATTAAATCACTTTCCGAAATACCTAAAAAAACAATATTTCAAAAAGTAATGCCTTGGGTAATACCCTTAATTTTATTCGGTTTTATTGTTAAATCAGGATTAGAAAAAGATTTTGGTGAATTTACAGAAATATTGACTACTTGGGCTTTAGCAAATTCAATTTGTGCAGCAATAGCTGTAATTTTAGCTAGAGGTCATATATTCTCTGTAATTACTGCAGCCATCGCGTCACCAATTACTTCATTAAATCCATTATTGGCAGCAGGTTGGTTTGCAGGTTATGTGCAAATGAAAATGGATGAACCCACAACTGAAGATTTGACTAATTTTTTGAAATTAGAAGATTTCAAGTCATATTGGACTAACCCTGCTGGAAAGGTATTACTCGTTACTGCTTTAGGTAATTTGGGTAGTATGTCTGGTGCTTGGGTTGCAGCATCAATCATTGGCGTTCTTGGTGCATTTTAGTTTTTTGAATATTAACTTAAACTCTTATGCTTCATCTTTGTGGGGGTCTCATGGAGGATAATGATGTTGTTATTGTTGGAGGGGCCAGAACTCCCTTTTGTGAATGGTTAGGAGGTAAAAGAGGTGATGGAGAACCAGGTGGTAGATTGTCTACTATCTCTGCAGAAGAATTGGGTACAATTTCTATAAAAGGTGCTTTAGAAAAAACAAATACAAACCCGAAAACGGTTGATCATGTGATTATGGGGCATGCACTTCAAACATCGGGACAAGCGATTTTTGGAGCAAGACATGCAGGGTTAAATGCGGGTATACCTCAGGAAACTCCTATGTTGACTTTGAATAGGTTATGTGGAAGTGGTGCACAGTCTATAGTTTCTGGATCACAACTTATTATGTTAGGTGAAGCAGAGGTTGTTGTAGCTGGTGGAATGGAAAATTTAAGTCAGGCTCCTCACGTATTGAGGGATAAAAGAGACACCTATAAGTTGGGAAGACCTCCAAAAGCAGGAACTGAAATAGATAAGGATATGGAGGATTATTTATTTACTAACCTAATTGATGGAACTTGTAATATGTTTATGGCTCAAACAAGTGATGAATTATGTAAAAGAGTTGACGTTAATAGGGAAGAAGCAGATGCTTTTGCTTCTCTTAGCCATAAGAGAACAGAAGAAAGTGTTGATAGTGGTTTGTTTTCCAATGAAATAGTTCCTGTCGAGACTTCTAATGGTATTATTGATTTTTCTCATGAAGATCATTTTGTGAGAGGAACAAGCAAAGAATCTTTATCTGGTTTAAGGACTCATTTTGGGCCTGAATCCTTAGTTACAGCAGGTAATGCATCAGGAGTTGTTGATGGTGCTGCAGCAGTTGTTCTTAAATCTGGAAAGAGAGCAAAAGAAGATGGAGATAAACCTCTTGCAAAAATAATTTCATGGGGTATCGTTGGTTTAGAACCTGCAATAATGGCATTTGGGCCAGTCCCTAGTAGTTTGAAAGCATTGAAAAAAGCGAATTTAAGTGTTGAAGATATTGATAGATGGGAAATTAATGAAGCATTTGCAGGTCAAGCAGTTGCTTGTATTAAGGAATTAAATATTGATGTTCAAAGAGTGAATGTTAATGGTGGCGCGGTAGGATTAGGCCATCCACTTGCAGCTACAGGGACTAGATTGATTTTGACTTTGGCGCATGAATTACAACGTTGTAATGGTAGATATGGAGTTGCAACAGCTTGTATTGGTGGCGGTCAAGGAATTGCAGTAATAATTGAAAAAATTTGATTTAATGTACGTTTTAATTATTCATCAAGAATAGATGATGTGAACTAATATGAAAAGAAAACCATTATTTCCCTTTGTATTTCCATTATGTGATTCTAATGGGAAATTCCTAAGGCCCTATGATTTAATAATGTCTAGAACATTTTCATTTTCTTATTTGTTAATTGTATGTTCAATTGCATTTTTTTTGGGCTTTGGGCATTGGGGCGGGCGTAGTTGCGAATCACTAATCGAAAAAATATCTTGTTCTAGTTCTATTTGGCCAAGTAAACTTTTTTCTAAACCACATGAATATTTTCTTTCTTTTTTCACATCACCATATTTTCATAATGACCCCCCTCATCTAAAATTAGTATTGTATGGCTTTTTCATTTTTGGTCAATCTTTTGAAGCGAGAGCAAATCCTAAAGGTACATTTGTCCTATTTTTTTCTTCAATTACATTTACTTGTTTATTAATCGGTTTAGTGATGAATGTTGGAAATTATTTCTATCCGGATTCTGAATTTTACAATGGCGCTTTAAATCGTAGTTTTATGGGTGGTTCTGTAGGTATGTTCGGGCTGCTTGGCGGGTTGTCTAATTATTCTAGGAAAAAATGGTTAATACCTTTGATTATAATCTTATTTGAAACTTGGAATCGATATGGAAACAATATGAATATTTATATTACGTTGGGTCATTTAACCAGTTTCTTTTTTGGGTTTATTTTTTGGCATTATTGGTTAATTTTGGAAAATAAAAAGTCCAACCATGTCTAATTATTTTTTAAATTCCGATCTAATATACTTATTTTTTTAATTAATGCCTTTTCAATTTCTTTTCTATTTGTCAAATAATTATTTGCTGCAAGGCTTGATGTGATGCCAGCATCTAAACCACATCCTTCTAGTAACTCAACTCGTCCTTTTGGAGTGTTATAATTAATTGATAATCCATGCCTAGAAACCCACTTTAGAAATGAAAGACCTATGCTTGCAACTTTGTTCCCATTTACCCAAACACCTCTCATTCTAGAATCTCTTATTCCAACAATTCCTAATTCTGCAAATGCATTGATAACCCACTCCTCTAATTTTGTAATAATTTTTTTTATGTTGTCTTCACCTTTCAAATCCCATTTAAAGACAGGATAAACTACTAATTGTCCAGGTCCATGCCAAGTTAATCCTCCCCCTCTATCTACGAGTCTTCTTGGGTAATCTTCTGGAGGGAATATTTTTTCTTTTTTTGCTTTAGGGCCTATGGTTACAATTTCTGGGTGTTCAACAAAAATAAGAGTGTCTTTAATTTCATCATTTATTCTCATTTTTTGCATTTCTTTCATTATTAAATCTATTTTTTCATGATCCTCACACAAGAATTGTATGAGTTCAACTGTTCGCATGCTTTCTCCTCATGAAATATGAATTGCATGGCCTAGAGTTGCAAGAATTGCTTCATGGAATGCTTCGGACATAGTTGGATGTGCGTGTATTGTTCCTGCAACATCTTCTAAAAGTGCCCCCATTTCTAGAGCTAATGAAAATTCCCCAGATAATTCGCTTACAGAGCTTCCCACGGCATGAATTCCAAGGATTTGGTGATTATCTTCTCTTGCAATGACTCGAACAAAACCACCTGTTTTTTCTGCTTCCATGGTCAAGGATCTTCCATTTGCAGCCAGTGGGAATTTACCTGTTAGTAACTTAGTCCCTAATGTTTCACAGTATTTTTTACCCTCATCCGGAGACATTCCTACTGAGATGATTTCTGGTTCAGTGAATACGATTGCAGGAACTGACACTGGATCAAATTCCCTAATATGTCCAGCAATTATTTCAGCAACCATTTCTCCTTGATTGGATGCAACATGTGCTAACATTTCCCCACTGTCGGCAACATCTCCAATTGCCCAAACGTTCCTCATGTTTGTGGCACATTTTTTGTCAACCAAGATAAATCCTTGTTCATTCATCTTTATACCCATCTTTTCTATACCTGAATCTTTAGATCTTGGTTTTCTTCCAACAGTTACTAGAACTTTATCTGCTTCTAGTGATTTCAACTCCCCTTTTGAGTCGGTATAATTTATTTTAATTCCATTTTTTGATTTTTCTACCCCTTTGGCAAATGATTTTGTATGAACTGAAATTTTATTTTTCTTCAAATATAATTCGACTGGTCTTCTAAGTTCTTTATCAAAAATAGGTAATACGCTGTCCATGGCTTCTATTATTGTTACTTCAGAGCCTAATAGTTTGTAAGCAATTCCTAACTCAAGACCTATGTAACCTCCACCTACTACAACTAAGTGTTTGGGTAACTCTTTCAATTCTAAAGCATCTCTACTTGAAATAACATCATCATTAAATGGCATAAATGGCAATTCTATTGGAATTGATCCATTTGCTAGAATTACGTGTTCTGCCTCAATTCTAATATCTCCATTAGAATTAGTTACTATGCAAGTTTTTGCATCAATAAATTTAGCCCAACCCGAAACAAGAGTTACTTTTGCAGCTTTTAATAACCCTTCAACACCTTTGTTTAATTTGTCTACTATGTCTTCTTTCCAAGAAATTAAATCTTTCAAATTTAATTCTGCTGGACTTGGCAACTTAATTCCCATGTGCCCCTTGTCTGCTGAATGTTTTTGTAATGAATGAAATTTGTGTGCTGCATGAATTATTGCTTTTGATGGAATACAACCTCTAATTAAACAAGTTCCTCCAGCTCTTTCACCTTCTACAATTATTGTATCCATGCCAAGTTGTCCTGATCTGATTGCTGCAACATATCCACCAGGACCTGCACCGATTACCAGAACTTTACATCGTTTAGTTTCCATGTTCAACCCTCACATGAAAATTGTCGCTGGGTGTTCTAAAAAATTCTTGAGTGTTTGAACTAACATGGCTCCGTCCCAACCATCTACAACTCTGTGGTCCCAACTAGAACTTAGTCTCATTATTCTTCTAATCTCTATTCTTCCATCAATTACTACTGGTGTTTCTTTTGCATTATGAACTCCAAGAATTCCTACTTCTGGATGATTTATGATTGGTGTGGCTCCTAATCCTCCCATTCTCCCTAAACTCGTAATTGTGAATGTTGAGCCTTGTAAATCATCCATTGTGGCTTTTCCGTCTCTTGCAGCACTTGAAACTCTAATCATTTCTTTAGCAGATTCCCATATGTCTTGTGCTTCTACATTTTTTACGACAGGAACAAATAATCCTTTATCTGTTTGAGTGGCAATTCCAAGGTTTATTGCTTCAAATTGTAATACTTTTTCATCTTCATCCATATAGTGTGCATTACATTGAGGGTGCTCTGAAAGTGCTTTAACAAGTGCTTGCATTATGAATGGCAAATATGTTAATTTTGGTTGATTTTCTGAACGATTATCATTTAGATGTACTCTTAATTTTTCTAAATTAGTCACATCTACTTCTTCAAAATAAGAGAAATGAGCAATAGTTGAATAAGATTTACTCATTTGTTCTGCAATTTTTCTTCTCAAGCCAATTACTGGGATTTCTTTAATTCCTGATAATGCAGTCCTTGCAGGTCCTGCTGCAGCTACTGGAGAACCAGCTTCTTTCCATGTATCAAGATCAGAATGAGTTATTCTCCCTCCGGGTCCACTTCCATTAATTGATGCTAAATCAATTCCACTTTCTCTAGCTTTTTTGCGAACTGCAGGGCTTGC
Organism: Methanobacteriota archaeon; assembly: GCA_002720275.1. Taxonomy (GTDB): domain Archaea; phylum Thermoplasmatota; class Poseidoniia; order Poseidoniales; family Poseidoniaceae; genus MGIIa-I. The sequence goes on along the minus strand of PBHR01000036.1, from coordinate 6,177 downwards.
CATTACTCGTTCTCCTTTTTTACGAACTTGTGGCTGAGGTTTCGTGGCGATTTGTGGTTTTGGAATCTCTTTTTTAATTTCTTGACTCTCACTTTTTTCTTCTTTAACCTCTTCTGTTTTTTCTATAGAAGGTGCGCCTTCTACTTCGAATACAATACATACTTGACCTACTTTGAGCATTTCTCCGGCCTTGCCGTTAATTTTTATTATTTTACCATCGGTTGGACTTGGAATTGTAACTGTTGCTTTATCAGTCATAACATCTAATATGGGATCATCTTCTTTTACCACGTCAGCCTCATTGACATGCCATATTACGATTTCACCTTCAACTACTCCTTCTCCTATATCCGGCAATCTAAATTCGATTTCTCCCATGTATCATTCCTCCTGTGTTTTCTTTATTGCTGTTGCTATTCTTTCTGGATTAGGCAAATAATCCCATTCTGTGGAATGGGGAAACGGTGTATCCCATCCAGTAACTCTGATTATGGGAGATTCTAAAGAATAGAAACAATTTTCTTGAATGGATGCTGATAATTCAGCACCAAATCCGCTTGTTTTTGGTGCTTCATGTACAATCACACATCTCCCCGTTTTATTTACGGATTTTACAAGAGTTTCTTTGTCAAAGGGAAGAAGTGTTTGCAAGTCAATTAATTCACAAGAAATACCACTTTCTTTAATTCCCTCTTCGGCTACATGTACCATTGCTCCCCATGCTATTACAGTGCATTCTGTTCCTTCTTGAACTATTTCTGCCTTTTCTAATTCTATTTTATAATAATCTTCGGGTACTTCAGCTTTTGGATGTCCCTTCCATGTAGGAACATTATGAGGGTCCCCATAAAATGGGCCTCTATAGCATCTTTTTGGTTCAAAGAAAATCACAGGATCATTTGATTCTATAGCAGCAGTCAGTAATCCTTTAGCATTATTTGGGGTTGAACAATAAACCACTTTAATTCCAGGAGTATGAGTGAATTGTGCTTCTGGTGATTGGGAGTGGTGGTTTCCTCCTTTAATTCCTCCACCTGCTGGTGTTCTGAATGTAATTGGTGTTGAAAATTCTCCACCACTTCTATACCTTATTTTTGCAATTTCATTTACAATTTGATCATATGCAGGGAATATGTAATCTGCAAATTGAATTTCAACAACTGGTCTGAGGCCATTAATTCCCATACCAAAAGCGGTTGCTGCAATACCTCCTTCTGCTAAAGGGGAATCAAATACACGGTGCTTTCCATATTTTTGCTGTAATGTGTCTGTAACACGAAAAACACCGCCAAAGAACCCAACATCTTCTCCAAAAATTATTACACTATCATCATTTTTTAATTGAATGTCTAGTGCTGAATTTAGAGCCTGAATCATATTCATTTCTACCATAATATCACTTTCCTAATTCCTCTCTTTGTTCTTGGATGTGCCAAGGGACGTCTTCATAAACATCGGTAAAAATTGTTGATGATGGAGGGAATGGTCCATTAGCCAAATCCCCATATTTTACGGCTTCTTTGTAAGCAGACATAACTTCAGAGTCTATCTTTTCTTTCAATTCAGAATCTCTTTTTTCATCCCATTCTCCAATTTTAATTAAATGCATTTTAAGACGTTCAACAGGATCACCACCAGGCCAATGTTCGGCTTCGTTTTCAGGACGATATCTAGATGGGTCATCAGAGGAACTATGAGCTCCAGCACGGTATGTGTAGATTTCAATATGTGTGGGCCCTAAACCAGCTCTTGCTCTTGTTGCGGCCCATTTTGTTATTGAATAAAGTGCTAAGAAATCGTTTCCATCCACTCTGAAACACGGAATATCGTAAGAAAGACCTCTTGAAGCAAAATTCACTCCTCCTGTTGCTAAATTTTTATGTGTTGAAATAGCCCATTGATTATTCACAACATTAAGAATAATTGGAGGTTTGAATGCACTTGCAAAATTTAGACCATAATGATAATCTCCTTGAGCGCTAGTTCCATCACCTAGCCAAGTAATTGTAACTTCATCAACACCTTTGTATGAACTTGCCATGGCAACTCCTACTGCTTGACTGAATTGAGTTCCAACTGGACTTGAAATAGATATAAAACGACCTTCCTTGTAGGTGTAATGTACTGGCATTTGTCTTCCTTTTACATTGTCTAATTCATTGCCTATACAGTGACATATCATTGAAACCATATCTCTTCCTCTAACGAATTGGGCACCCGGTTGTCTGTAAGATGGGAAAATCCAATCTTGGTCTTCAAGTGCCATTGTTTGTGCTATTGCTATTGCTTCCTCGCCAAGAGATCTCATGTAAAAAGAAAGTTTTCCAGTTCGTTGCATTTTCATCATTCTGTCATCAAAAATCCTTAATCTCATCATATGTTCTAAACCTAGTCTTAAGGTATCAGCATCTAGTTCTGGATCCCATTCACCTTTTGCTTCAAAATTATCATTTAATACTCGAAGTAATCCAAATGCATGTGGTTCGGAATCTTTTGTAGTAGAATTCAGAGGATCTAATTTCTTCAAATCTTCAGGTTGATAACTCCATTTGTTGAAAATAGGGTTTTCGCCAGGTCTTGCTGGAGGGTCACCTATGCGAAATGGACTTTCGGAATTTTTATTTTTGCTCATTTTATTCCACCATCCTCATTGGTTAGCCTCACAAGCAGTAGGACTTAAGTGATGTCGGTTCTCAAAAATTTGGTTTGAAACTTTAACATAAGCACCGGGGAGAGTTTCATTATTATTTGGGTCTAGAGTTTTTCTTAGAAGTAAACCGGCTTTGAAAGATGATCTTACAAATGGACCTGATGCAACACCAGAAAAACCCTTTTTTATAGCAATTTCAGACCATTCGTCATAAAGATGAGGTTCAGGGAATCGGTCTACTTTCAAATGTTTTTTAGATGGTGCCAAATATTGCCCAATAGTAATTAAATCAACATTTGCTTTTCTTATTAAATCCATAGTTTCAACAATTTCTTCATTAGTTTCACCAAGACCAACCATTAGTGATGTTTTTGTAATAATGTCAGGTCTTATTTTTTTTGCTTCCTTTAATATTAAAATTGATTGTTCAAAAGATGCTCTTGGATCTCTAACTCTTTTATCTAGTCTTGGAACACATTCAACATTATGGGCAAAAACGGATAATGGGCTACTCTCTAAAAGTAATTTTAATGCCTCTAAATCACCAGCAAGGTCCGAACAAAGGAGTTCGAGAGTTAGATTCGGTTGTCTTTTATGAACTTCATCTATACATTTTTTGTAATGATTTGCTCCACTGTCTGACAGATCATCACGATTTACAACAGTTATTACTGCATGACGCAAATTCATTGATTCTACCGCATCTGCAAGATTAATCGGTTCTTCATAATCTAGTGGTGGTGGTTTAGAAATTGTTCCAACAGCACAGAATTTACAACCTCTTGTGCATTGTTTTCCTGCAATCATAAATGTGGCATCACCACTAGACCAACAATCGTGAATGTTTGGGCATTTTGCTTCTTCACACACCGTGTGTAATTTATTGTCTTTAACAGAGGCTTTAGTTTCATTGAATTGTGCTTGTTGTTTTGCATTGGGTAATTTGATATTAAACCATGTAGGTAATCGTTTTTTACGGGCCTTATTTGCATTTTCCTCAGAATCGTCCAAAACAGGTAGACGTTGTCCGGCCATCCAACTCAGTAGACCCTGTATTCGGGGTCTCAAAAAGTGTTTGTTTGTTGTAATAAATTTTAATCAAGAACCTTCAAACGTATAATGCTTAAGCAGTGATGTGGCCGGAGAAGATTTTAGCACTATTGAAAGTGGGGAAAAACTTGTATTAATTACTGGTTCAGCAAAAAGGTTAGGTGCAGCAATTGCCCTACATTTCGCTAAATCTGGTTATGATGTAATCGTCCATTATAACGATTCGAAAAATGAAGCAGAGGAGTTGGTAAATAAAATTAAGGAACTAGGCAAAAATGCCATTATGATCCAAGCAGATTTGACCAATGAATTAAAACAATTTTTAGTAGATATAATTAATTCAGATTTAGTTGTAAAAAGAGGTGGAATTGATGTGTTAATCAATTCAGCTTCAAAATATGAAAAAGTAGAATTTCCAAAAGTAACACAGGAAATGTGGGATAATATGCATGAAATCAATTCAAAAGTACCTTATTTTATGATTCAGGGCCTACTGACTTCGCTTAAATCTGTAAATGGATGTGTTATTAATATGGTTGATACGTCTTACAAATATCCTTGGAAAAATTATAGTAATTATTGTTCTAGTAAAGCTTCATTGTACAATTTGACGATGAGTTTGTCATATGAGCTCGCCCCTTATGTTCGAGTAAATGGCATTGCTCCAGGGGCGATAATGTTTCCAGAATGGATTGAGGATGATGAGAGGGAATCAATCTTAAATCAAATTCCTATGGAGAGAGAGGGAACTGTAATTGAAATCGCAGAAACAGCATTATTTTTAGCAGAGGGACCTGATTATATTACAGGACAAATAATTGCAGTAGATGGGGGATTAAAATAATTAAAAAAATCAAAAAAACTTGTTGAATAAAAGTACATAGTCATATATCTCCTATTACTCGGCTTTTCATGGGATGGCTACAATCCACATCGATAGAGCTTTCAAATTCTACAAAGAATGGAACCTTTTCTGCAAAATCTTGTATTTCAAGTGACATGCATTTATTTGCAGATGATGAGGGGTTGCATTTTAAAGTGGGCCTTGCTGAAAAGACCTTTAAGAAAGAGGAAATACAAGCATTAAGGACACTTAGAGAAGAAAAGACACTTCCAGCAATTTGGTTACTTCAAGCAAAATTAGATGGTGGCGAATGGATTGATATTTTAGAAAGTTATGATGAAAACTCATTATTGAATATGATGAATGGAATCGCATCTAAATTATTATTGCCAATTAAGGAACATACTGGACGTCTTGTTCGAAGGGATGAACATGGAATGGGCGTTATTGAACAATTGGCAAGATATCCTGATCGTTGGCCTAGACCCGAAAAACTACCTTCTATAAAATTTGGATTTAGGAGTGGGGCGGATTCTGTTTATACCACCATCCCTACACGTTCAACACAATCTGCACTATTCTTTTTTTGGGCTACTTTTTTGTTTTCAATTGCAATAGGTATCTCGATGTTATTTCTTAGATCAATAGGGGATACCGATTATAAACAATTAATTTGGGTATTTATTTTCCCATTCTTGACTTTTGGTTATTGGTTGATATTTAATTCAAATACAGGTCAATTAGAATCTCGCCATAAATTAATTATTTCTGCTACTAATATTTCATTACAAGCTAAATTTTTAGGATTCATTCCTTTAAAGACTAAGATTTGGGATTTAGAAAATTTTGTAGATATTGATGCTAATGAAGACGGTCGTTTAACATTATTTATTGGTGATAGAAGATATTCTATGGGGATGCATAGAAGGGAAGCAGAATGGTTTGTAGGCGAAGTTGCAACTCAGATGGAGCAATTGATGGTTGATCGAATAAATGATGTTAGGAAATCAATGAATTTAGAATTAAAAGAAGCTTTCAAGAAATTTGATGCTAATAATGATGGCAATTTATCACCAGAAGAGTTGGAAACGGCAATTGATGAATTTGGAATTGGTCTTTCAAAATTACAAATGAAGGTTTTAATGAGGGACATTGACAGGGATTCTGATGGTAAAATAGATTATAGTGAATTTGTTGAAAGATTTTCTTCAATGGGAAATAGTGGAAGTACCGAAGAAGAGTAAATATTTCCTTAGAGGAAATGCAGAGGGTCCCATGCGAAGGGAGGCATTAGGAAGGGCCCCCCTTACGAATAAACGTTAAAAAAATCATCAAAGAATTTATAGTTTTGACAAATATAGAATTATTGTGGCTGGAGATATTGCGACAATAATAATTTTTTTGGGACTACTCTTTTTAGTCGCCCTTGTAATTTATTTTGCGCAAACAATGGACGGAAATGAATATAGTGAATATCGGGAAAAAGTTTCTGAATATGAAAAAAAATATCCTGTGTGGGGTAAAGTCCATCGTGTAGGTTTGTTAAAGCCGATTGCAGTAATTTTTGGACCTTCGTTCCCCCGCTTTGAAAAGAATAAACCCAAAAAAGAATAGTTGTTTGAATGGGCTTTGC
>PBHR01000035.1 GCA_002720275.1 Methanobacteriota archaeon | reverse complement strand
TGCAGAAACACCAACCAAGGCTTCCATTTCTACTCCTGTACGATAATGGGCTGAAACTTCAACTGTACATCTTAATAATCTACCTTCGAAATTCCAATCGACTTTACAACCTTCTATTGGAACTATATGGCAATGAGGTATTATTCTCGGAGTTTCTTTAACTGCTTGAATCACAGCAACTGTGGATGCTTCAAACACATCTCCCTTGGAGATCTCATTATTTTCAATAGCTAATCTTGTTTTTTCTTGTAAACAAATTGTTCCAGTCGCTATAGCCTCTCTTCGAACAATAGGTTTTCCGCCTACATCAATTATTGCTTCAATTTTATTTTCATTTTTTCCACTCATTCAACCCAACCCCGATTTCCATTTAGAACCTGATTCTGTAACTTCCTTCTTCCACAATGGTGCTTGTATTTTAAGTTCATCAATAATTTTACTACATGCTAGAAATGCTTCTTTCCTATGTGCAGAACATACATGTATTGCCACAATATTTTCTTGTGGGCCCACTACACCAACCCTATGAGAAATGGCAATACCATTTACTCTAAATTCTTCTTTAGTGGCTTCTGCAATTCTATTTAATGTCGGACTTAATTGTTCAATCCATGCATCAAACTCTAATTGTAAAACACGCTCTCCATCTTCTAAATCTCTAGTAATTCCTACAAAAGAAACTATTGCACCACAACCTTCAAAATTCAATTTTGATTTTAATAATTCAGCATTAAGTTCTGATTCGCAAACCTCAATGATGATGTTATTCACAGTGCCACCTAATTGATTGCTATAATGCTGATGATATATGAACTGTGGTAAATTTTTAATTCGTGAATATAACGAACCTTCAAACGAATAATAATACTCGCACCTACAATGGCAAATGATTCAGAGCCAATTGTTATCATGGGTGCAGGTCTTTCCGGACTTGCTGCTTCAATTATATTAGCCAAAGGTGGGAAAAAAGTAATTGTTCATGATATTAGAGAGAATTCCGGTGCTAGATTTGATGGGGATTTTCAAGGTTTAGAAAATTGGACCACCGGTACCGATTTTTTTGAAGAGTTAAGAGAATGGGGTATAGATCCTGATGAATTTAAATCCACAGATTTTCATGAAGTAGATTTGGCTCATCCTGATGACACAATTACAAAACCGTGGAGTTCAAGAGTTGCATTCCGTGTAGTCGAAAGGGGAAGTGACGAACATACAATCGATCAAGGACTTAAACGCTTAGCATTAAAAGAAGGTGTCGAAATCAAATATAAATCAAGAATTAAGCCTCAAGATTGTGATATCATCGCTGCCGGACCTAAAAAAACATCAGCAGTTGCCTACGGTGAGGTGTTTAAAACGAGTTTTCCAAACCATGTCACATTTCAATTAAATGATAAATTAGCTCCTGGCGCATATTCATACCTAATTGTAATTGACGGCATTGGGTTAATTTGTACTTGCTTATGGAGACAACAATCAAAATCAGATCGCTTTCTAAATGAAACAATAAACTGGTATGAAAAAAATTATCCTGAATTAGATAGAATTCCAATTAAAAGAGTCGGAGGTAAAGGCGATTTTGCAATTCATTCTTCATACAAATCAAATGGGCGTTATTATGTTGGAGAAGCAGGAGGATTACAGGATTTCATGTGGGGTTTTGGAATGAGGTATGCCATAACAAGTGGTGTTTTTGCTGCAAAAGACATACTTGGAGAAACTGATTATGAAATTGAAATCAAATCAAAATTATTACCAAAATTAAAAACATCTGTTGTTAATAGATTTTTAATGAATAGAATTGGAGATAGAGGGTTTAAACAAGTGGCAAAATATTGGATGAGGCACCAAAAAAAGCATGGAGATGGTTTACTGTTTATGGAAAAACTCTACAAATGGGGCATATTTAGAAGATTTATCTTTTTCTTTGCAAATTTAGGAATGTTGAAAAAAACAATTACTAAAGATGGAAGAAAAATGAGACGAATGCCATTTAGAAATGCACTAAAAAGAGATGTTTGGAAACCTAGTGAAAGGGCCATTGAAATAGGAGATGAGTGGGAAAAAATCAAACGAAAAGGTGGGAAAATTAGTTTCACTGAAGACTCAGATTCTAAGACAATTCCAGATGTTGTTGAAGCGAGTGATTGAAGAACTGGTTACTATTGGGCCTGAAACATGAGCCTTGAATTAGAAGCCATGCCAAACAACCTTGTGAATTATGGTGTAACTGAAAATGGAATCGCTATAATTGAACTGTCCTCAGATTCTGATGGGAAACCACTAACTGAAGGAAAAACACCTGTGAACACATATACTCGAGAAATGTGGGAAGATATCGATACTGCAATTCTAAACGCACGTTTTGATGATAAAGTAACAGTTATTTTAGTAACTGGTAAAGGAAATAATTTCTTTTCTGCTGGTGCGAGCATTAATTATCTTAACAGTTTATCTCCACGTTACAAATATTTCTTTTGTTTGCACGCAAATGAAACTTTATCTCGTCTTGAGCAAACTCCGAAATTAGTAATTGCTGCATTAAATGGCCATACTGTTGGTGGTGGTTTAGAAATAGCAATGGCTGCTGATATCAGAATCGCTAGAAAAAACGCTGGAAAATTAGGACTTCCTGAAATTAATCTAGGTGTTTTAGCCGGTACTGGAGGAACTGCAAGATTAACTAGATTAATTGGTAAAGCCAAAGCATTAGAATTAATGGTAACAGGAGAATTAATTTCTTTTGAAGACGGAGATGACATGAATTTAGTAAACCAAATTTTTGATTGTGATGCAGAAGATTTCAGAAGAGATGTATTAGACTGGGCAGGACAATTTACATTACCAAATAAAGCTGTTAAAGCAGTTGGAAATATTAAAAGAAGTGTTCAAAGTGGTATTGAGATGCCACTTGAATATCACCTTGCATTAGAACGTGAATTGCAATCCGATCTTTTCCAATCTAATGATGCTAAAGAGGGTATTGCTGCTTATGTAAATAAAAAGGTTGCAAACTTTACTGGTGAATGATTTTTCACAAAAAAAACACAACAACAATTGCACAAACTCAAATAGCGTTTGCTTTTACGTTGTATTCATGGGGAAACTACCAACCACATTTGATGAATGGGTAGCAAATTTTGAACTATGGAGAGAGAATGTAGGTTTTGATGCAAAGTGGGCTGGTGATTTTGAATTAAAACCACTTTTTGATTGGGAAAGAGCAGGAGATGTTATTGAATTTGGTGATTATGCTGGAAGACCAAAATGGGAAAGATCCTTACAAATACCTCATCAAAATATTCGTGATTCATTACTTTCAATGATTACGGTTCAAGGAGATACTGAATTTGCATCTGTAGAACAACAAAAACATTTATTGGAATCTGCACCTACAGATTATGATAGATATGCAGCAGCTAGAATTATGGTCGAAGAACAAAGGCATGGATGGCAGATGTGTTATTTGTTAATGACTTATTTTGGAAAACAAGGTGCTCGTGAAGCTCAAAAATTACTTGAAAGAAATGCACAAACAGGAAGTAGACTTCTTGGTGCATTTAATGAACCAATGGAACATTGGTTAGACTTTTTTTGTTATACAATGTTTGTAGATAGAGATGGTAAATTCCAATTAGGAATGCTATCAACATCTAGTTTCAAGCCATTAGCCGCAAGTATGGGACCTATGCTAAAAGAAGAAGCATTCCACCTTGGAACTGGAGCAAATGGATTGCGTAGAATCATTAAAGCAAATGTAATTCCTCGTGATTTATTACAGCGTTATATGAATAAATGGGTTTCAACTGCACATGATTTATTTGGAACAGATAATTCTTCAAGCGCTGAATGGGCTTATGTTTGGGGAATTAAAGGAAGATGGGACGAAAGAAAGAAACTCAAAAAGGGTGAAGAAGTAAATAAATTAGGCCTAAATGAAGAATCTAGAGGGCATTACCATGATGAAATTGTTCGTGAAGTTGAAGAGAAATTTAACAAATTAATTTCAGAAGATGAAACACCATTTTATGTTGCAGATGAAAAATTCAACAGAAGCATTGGAACTTATGCAGGTAAAAAATATACTGTTGAAGGTGATGAATGGGGCGATGAAGATGGAAGTTATGATGAATATTGCCAAAAGTTCCTTCCAACAGATGAAGATGAAGAACTGCTGAAAGAATTATTCAAAAAAGAATGGATAGAACATAGAGCTGTTACACAAAGAATGATTGATTCTGGAATTGGCCAATTACAATAAAATGGTGAATCTAATTGATTCCTACTTCCTTATTTGGAATTGATACAGAAGCGTGTAATGAATTCTTCAAATTACTACCTGAATTATTAATCATATCTGAAATTGAAGATCCTGAATATGAAAGTATGCTTTACGACACTTTAGAACTAGAGGGATTTGAGCAAATTAAAAAAATAAACAAATATATTGGTTTTGATGAACAAAAATGGGATGACGAAATCAATCAAGAAATTATTTCCACACTAGAAATAACCAAATATCCAGATGTTTCAATGGTAGAAAATTTATTAACTCTTGAAAATGTTGATTGTGTTTTAATTTCAAATTGGCTTCATTTCCTTAAAAATATACATCCAATCTATGATAAAGAGGCTTGTTTGGCATTAGAAATGATGGGATTAAACGTCCCCTTCAATCCTAATGATTTGACTTGTTATTCAAAATATGTGTCTGTAATTGAAGGTTTAAAGCTATACGCACCGGCAGGAGCTTTGCCTGAATATGCACTTCCTAGACAAAGATTGTTACAATTAGGATTATCAATGTGGTTTAATCAACCAAGGGAATAATCTTGTATTAAAGCGGAATGGGGTCCATGTGGAGATAAAGAAGGTAGCCGTAATTGGTGCTGGTACAATGGGTGCAGGAATTGCTCAAATATGTGCTCAAACAGGATGGGAAACTAATTTGTTTGATGCTTATCCAGAAGGGCTAAAAAAAGGGATGAATTCAATTGATTCTTTTTGGAACAAGGGTATTTCACTTGGAAAAACCACTCTTGAACAAAAAAATAAGTGGGCATCTAATCTACACCCTAATATGAATTTAGTAGATACTGTCAAAGATGTTGATATGGTAATTGAAGCTGTACCAGAAATACTCGAAATAAAAGCAAGAGTGTTTCATGTTCTTGGTGTAGAAACAAAAGAGGATTGTATCTTAGGAACAAACACATCATCTCTATCTATTGCTGATATTGCTGCAGCATCAGGGAGACCAGACAAAGTAATTGGCATGCACTTTTTTAATCCTGTACCCATAATGAATCTACTTGAATTAATTAAACATGATTTATGTTCTAAAGAGACAATTAGATTAGCAAAAGAAGCAGGAAATAAAATGGGGAAAACAACAATATTAGTAAAAGACGTACCTGGATTTGCCACATCTAGGTTAGGTGTTATTCTTGGTAATGAAGCAATTCGTATGCTAGCAGAGGGTGTTGCATCTGCCAGTGACATTGATACTGCAATGAGACTTGGATACAAACACCCTATGGGACCACTTGAACTATCTGATTTAGTTGGACTAGATGTTCGTCGAGATATTCTAAATAATCTAGCAGAATCATTTTCTGATGAGTCATATCGCCCTCATCCACTTTTAGAAGCATTAGTAGAAAATGGAGAGTTAGGTAAAAAAACCAACAAAGGAATTTTCAATTGGGAAAATGGAATTAAATCGGAAAGAAATGATTTGGTTTAATTTTAAGGGAATAAAATTTCACCGCATTCAGGGCATTCCATCCCAGGCATAAAAACACCAATTGTAAAACCACATTTTCGACAAATCGAGATTATATCATCCATGATCTTCAACCTTAAGAAACACTTCTATAATTTAAAATCATTGTAAATTGGTAATTAAAAATAAAATAATCCCGACAAGGTCAATAACGGCATTGTCTGAGCATCAAAAATGAGTGATGTTTCTGAAAAGACGGAATGGAAATTAGATGTATTAAATGCATCTTTTTTATGTGGGACTCCAATTCTAGCTTTTATTGGTGTTTTTTGGTATTCTGTAAATTTTGGCATCTCTATTTCAGAAATTAGTATTTTATTTTTCATGTATGTTGTTAGTGGAATATCAATTACTGCGGGATATCACAGATTATTTAGCCATAAATCACATTCAGCATCATGGCCATTAAGATTATTTTATGCCGTTTTTGGTGCTGCTGCTTTTCAAAACTCAGCAATTAAGTGGTGTAGTGACCATAGAAGACATCATCTAAAAACAGATACTGATGAGGACCCTTATTCAATTGTAAGGGGATTCTTTTGGGCACACATGGGATGGGTAATGATTTCTGAAAACGAAGAAAAAATAGAACAGGTAAAAGATTTACAAGCAGATCCAATTCTAGTTTGGCAGGATAAACATATTTTCAAGATTGGTGGTTTTGCAGGAATTATTTTTCCGGGATTGATAGGATTAGTAATCATCGGTGGATTAAATGGTTTCTTAGGGGGAGTCATTTGGGGTGGTTTAGTACGCCTTGTTATGGTTCATCACGGAACTTTTTTAATCAATTCTGGTGCACATTATTGGGGAAAACAAAATTATTCGACTAAAAACACATCTAGAGATTCTCCAATACTATCTTTACTTACATTTGGTGAAGGATACCATAATTTCCATCATACATTCCAAACAGATTACCGTAATGGGCACAAATGGTATCATTGGGATCCTACTAAATGGTGGATCAAAATATTCTCATTCCTTAAATTAACAAAGAACTTGCGTAAAGTACCGGATTGGTCAATTGAAAATGCGAAGATGAAAACATCATATGAACAAAAAGAAAATAATTTGAACTCAGTAAGAAAAAATGATTTTAATGAGAGATTAAATAATTGCACCGCTCAAATAAGAAATTTATTAAAAGACCTAAAAAAGAAGCGGATTGAATATAAAGATGCAAAAAAGAACAGGAAAATGCTAGTCAAAGAAGCATGGCGTCAAAAGAAAATTACTATGAAATTAAAAATTAAAGAAGTAAAAAGCAACCTAATGATTGTCAGATTAGAATTTAAAAAATTAATTAAAGAAATGAAACATCAAAATAATGTTGTTTCGGTTTAATTAAAATTCGCTTTTCTTTTTTCCAAAAAAGCATCTACTCCCTCTGAAAAATCAGAAGTAAAGCCCGCATCAATTATTCTTCTTTGCTCTAATTTAAGATGGGATTCTAAATCATTATTTTCTTGGAAATCTAACAAATCCTTGCTTGAACGGCTTGCTTTGGACCAACTCCCCCATTTATTAGCTATTTCAATTGATTTTTGAATCAACATAGTTTCATCTACTAATTCATCAATCGCTCCATATTCAAGACATTCCTCTGCAGACCAAACTTGATTCTCAAAGAAAAATATTCTCGTTTTTTGTGACCCGACCAATCTTGGCAATAACCAACTAGTCCCTCCATCTGGAGAAAGGCCTAAAGAAAAATAAGATGCTGCAAATTTACCACCTGAAGATGCAATACGATAATCAGCTGAAAGTGCTAATCCCAAACCTGCTCCTGCTGCAGCACCATTTACTGCAGCAATCATAATTGTATCACTATGCCTAATTTTTAAGATCAATGGATGTAATATATCGGTCATTTGTTTAATCCATTTTCCAATAGTCCCTTTATCATAATGCTTTCTGAATTCATTAATATTTGCACCAGCACAAAAGAATTTTTCAGTTCCTGTTAAAATAAAAGCACGGATTTTTTCATCTTCGATTATTTGTCTTATTTTTACATCTAATTCTGACATAAATTCAGGGTCAAACGCATTTGTTGCTGATTCATCAGTTAATGTAACAAGCATTATCTCATCTGATACTGGCTTAAGTTCGACTGGCATGTTATCCGGATAAAGTAATACCTTTTGGATATATGAGGTGATTGAGACAAAGGCTAAAAAGAAAAAATTAATTGAGAAAATCAAAAGAGTGAATACATTTGCCATTGTATATATTTAATCAGCTGGTGCGGAGTTATGAAAAAATCTCGAAGACCCAAATTACTAATCTTAGCAGGAGTTAATGGTGTTGGAAAGTCAACACTTTCAATGGAGATTGCTAATAATTTAAAAATAAAAAGAGTAGTTTCTACAGATTCTATTCGCGAGGTTTTACGTTCAAATATTGATTCATTAGAATCTCCTGAATTACATAGAAGTACGTTTAGTGTTGGAAGACATAAACATCCAATTTACGATTGGGAGGACTGTAGTAATATTCTATCAAATGGAATAAATGCAATCATAGACAAATCTAGAAGAGAAGGTGTTGATTTGGTTATAGAAGGTGTACACATAAAACCAGATAATGAAATAATAAGAAAATGGGAAGAGGGGGGAGGAATTGCCATTGGAGTCATTCTTTATGTTCATAACGAAGAAAATCACAAGCAAATGTTAATTTCAAGAGAAAAAGAAACGTGGAGAAATGCTGAAAGATATCTAAGTTCTTTTGAGACAATAAGAAAAATTCAAAATGGAATTCTTGATTTTGGTAAACCATTGAATTGGAAAACTATTGATTTATCAACAGGAATTAATGCAATAGATGAAATTTCACACTGGTTCGATTTAGAATGGAATCGTGCCGAGCAAAAATTATGATACATCATAACTTACCGATAATGGTAATTCAATAGTAGAATCGGATACAATATTTAAAATCGTATTTACAGTGACATTTTTTTCATCTATAATTACTTCTGTTTCAGTAAAACTAAATTGCATTCCTCTTAAGACTCCATGACTTTTAATATCATATTCTATGGTTTCTAAAGAATCTAAGGCTGCAGCATCTAAACTCATCCCTGCATCAAAACGTACTTGTGTTCTATTTTCTAATGATGGAAGAAATAAAGATACTACTTCTTCCGTAGCATCAAAAACATCCGTTACATCACTAGTTCTTGGTAAATCATAACCTGCTACTTTAACTCCATATAATGACATAGATAACAAACTCATCANTAAAACTAANCCTGCNGCCAATAACATTTGNNCNGATTCNTCANTANNCAATTNTTNTTNCNTCATATNGCTCCNCCNCCNTGNCTCCATACATCNANNGNAANACTCCAAATANTTCCNGANTCTTGNANAATAAGATANGANGTTACNCTATTTCCAATNGGNGANCCACTAAANCCNGAAATATCCATNGNNCCACTATTTTNNGCNACCCAACAATTNGCTTCATANGTTGAAGGNANTCCTTGTTTNANNAAATCACANGCNTNATNANNNTCANCTNANGANAATAATTCTGTNAATTTTGAAGNATGATTTNTTGAATCTAATGGCTNGTTCACTNGCNGCNAAATCNAGTGCATCNCNNCCNGCCATAGATAANGATGCATCAATNATNTCAGAATTNGAATCAGGAACATGGATATTNATTACAAACATTGCTGACATNAAAAATANCCAAAATAATGTTAACATTTCNATTACNTGTACTTGAGCACTTGTATCAGAAGAAAGCTTNCGCATATCTNCCNNCCANCCGTTACGTNATCCTCANCATTCCAATNGATGGATTCAANCCNGGNCTNGATCGGAACNCCAATNAANNNNGGNATNAATGAAATAAATGTAAACGANANTATTGCTAAAACNAACATCATTCCTGCATGTTTAAANCCNGANCTTAANCTTCCATTNGCCATTAAACCNGCCATNGCNCCATTNCCTAANGCTTGCATAGTAACTCCATAAAAGAAAACTACNANGAATAATAANGGATCNATTGCTCTAATTTGCATNTTNCCAATNTGTGCNGATGAATCTCCNCCAGANCCNGTATTTGATTCTGCAATNGCAGGNATAAANACTCTAGANANAATAACAATAACAATCATGAAAACNAAATAAGANACCCAAATTACNGCAATATANGATGAAATTGTCCTACTTCTCTCNCCNTCTAAGAATTTAATTTCTCTACTATCNCTTGCNGCNGTNACAAGAATATCTGAGATTTTACCNCCCGCTTTATTAGCTTCAGAAATTAAGGANACTGCTCTTTTAACTAATGGNGTATTNACTCTTGCAGCAAATAACTCCAANACATCNCCAAAGGCTACNCCCCAACTAATTTGATTAGACATCTTTTTGACNTCATCATTTAATGCACCATATTCTGAGTTTGCAAGAGATGTAACAGCNACTGTCATTGANAAACCNCCCTTCCAATATTCTGCTAAGTCNCTTAAGAAATCTGGGAANTTTTCTTCTCTNGCNTTAATATTTCTCTGTACTNTATCCCAATAAACAGAAGCAGGNTAAATCATCAAAAAGAANGCAAANCCNAAGAAATTNATATAAATTGTAGGATGTAATGANAAACCNCCTAANTTCACTTCNGGNCCAATCCATTGTGATTTATTATTCATATAATTTGGNANTCCATCATAAACCATTGCAGTTACTGTAAAACTAAATTCAAANTCGGGNGNTGANGNTACNCCTTCNGGCCATTCNGGAATTAATCTAATTTGATANTCNCCNGGGTCTGCATGTTCAATTAANATACTNCAATCNTCATCATTANCCCTACCTATATGTCTCCANCTATCTCCTGGTAATTGTTCATCTTCATCTAAAATACTAACNGTATATTCTAAAGANGGATAATCTAATGATTCNGCTGTACAATCAACTTTTAACTCCTGNAATGGATGNGATTTACCNGCAAGTTGTGAATCTTTNAAACCNGGNACTTGGAATGCCCTAGCTTTACCATCCATNCCCTCCCANGGNTCATCTAAGACCCATACTGCTGGNGAGGGTGAATCCGTTAAAATNGAACANGTTTCATTATCTTTGTATGATGTTTCCAGNCCTAACCTNGCATTTGCNAATGGTTCAGGGTTTGGNTTACCNAATTCATCTTGAGCAGTNGCTTGACAATAAGTGCTTACAAAAAATGGTAAAGCAGCATCATCATTTCCAGGCATAAANTTACTATTTGTAAACCAAAANCCCATACACATTAATCCAAGAANTATTGAAACTACACAAATTAAATAAAAATAAGTNAANGTTNTATCATCTTTTGGAAGATCCAAATCAACTTTTAATTTCTTTTTCTTCTTCCTCGCCATTTTANAACCNCATCACATATTTTGATCNGCAGACATTGCCCAAACTAAATATCCATAAGCAATATGAATCATAGGCAAAAACCCTAGCACAATAAAGTAAAGTGTACTNTCATCCATAGTAGANCCAGAACCACTAACCCAGAACATAATTACAAGCATNACTAGTAAAAACAGNGGCATAGCCACTGCAACTACAACATAAGATTCTGCAAGCATTGCTAATGTTTCTAAAAACACATGCAATCTTGTTCTATTNTCTCTCATNTAATGTTCNGCACGATTTAAGAAATANATCTTAAGATTNCCTCCTGCNGTTAAAGTACCTTCCATACCTTGGAAAAACTCTGTCANCCAAGGTGAGGCNGCNCTACCTACNGACATTTTAATTGCAGTAACTAAATCAAATCCAAGAAGNTTNGTATCTCTAAATATTTGCGCNGAATCATGTGCNATTTCTCCATAAATNTCCTNATTTTTTGATAATGAACGGAAAATTTTCTGNGGTGTTGCATTAGCAGCNGACATCGCTGCNGTATATGATGCTGCATATGGAAGNTATTTTTCAATATCTTTAGATCTCATTTCTGCTGCTCTTTTNGCTCCACCCATATANGTTTTATATGCNAATAATGGCCCTAATCCTAAAGTTAGTANTGGAATAATCAATTTCAAAGCCGCGGGGAATGATTTAGTTTGATAATATGGACAACCACCATATTGTACTTCTCCAAATTCATCTGAATTAACTCCCCAATTCAAATTATAATCAATTTCATCTGAATGCCAATATGCCCAATCAACACAAAGAGGGATTGAAACTGGATCTTGGATGTTNTCATATATTGCAACACCTCCAATTCCNGGCATAAAAATCAAGACGTTTAAACCAACTAAAATTCCCACGGTTGCTACNGTAGACAAAATACTTGTAGCCATAAATACTTCTGGCATTACTGCAAGATTCCCTCTTTGAATATCATTAGATAACTCTTTATTTCCTCTTGCCCTTTTCCTTAAAAGACCCCCTAAAAGGCGATGGCCTATCTTTTGCCAGGCATTTAATTCCATTTTAATCTCCTTAAACTAAACCATCTACACGAGAAAGCACTTGTTCTGGTCTAACATAATATTCGGTAATGATTTGAGAAACTTGATCTGATTTTCTAATATCATTTAATACCATCCAGTCCAGTACTCGCTTTCGAGTTCGTAATTCTCTACGCATCTCATCCTGTGAATAATTGATTTTTACCATAATTTTTTCTAAAACATAAGATTTACCACTAAAATCAAAGTCATCTCTTGAGGGGTCCCACTTAAACACTTCATTAGTAATTACTTCCATAGAATTTGGNTCAATTCCCACAATTTCTACAAGTTGTTTACATCTTCTTACACGCTTACCATTTATTCTTGTTTGAATTTGAATAGCACATGCCTCTAATGCAGGTAAAAGAACACGAGGAATATCAATTGGTTTGTTTTCTAATCTATGTACCAAAGAAGGTACTGAGTCAGCGTGAACTGTTGAATACGCACAGTGACCTGTAGCCATAGCTTGGAANAANACATAAGCTTCAGCACCCCGAATTTCTCCCACAATAATATATTCTGGTCTTTCTCTTAGTGCCGCTTTTAATAATTCGAATTCTCCAATCTCTCCCTCATTAGATTCNCCACCAAAACCTTGACGAGTAAGCCCTGGAATCCAATTTGGTTGGGGGATATTTACCTCTCTAGTTGATTCAATACTAACAATCTTCATTTGCCAAGGNATAAAAATACACATTGCATTTAATGTTGTAGTCTTACCTGATGCAGTACCACCGACATAAAGCATAGAAACACCTTGTTGGAAAGCCACCCACAAATATGCTACCATTAGGCTAGTCATAGTTCTAAATGCGATAAGGTCGCAAGGTGAAAAGGGATCATCNCGGAAACGTCTGATACANAAGGTTGAACCTCTAGTTGAAATTTCGTGACCTAATTTCATTACGATNCTAGAACCGTCCATTAATGTTGCATCTAATAATGGTTCNGCAACAGAAATATGTTTTCCACAACGTTGAGCAAGTTTGATGATATATGCTTCTAATTCTTCATCTGTCTCCCACTTAATTGTAGTTTCCACAGACTCAAACTTTCTATGNTAGCCGAAAATAGGTATGTTTACTCCATCTAATGAAACGTCCTCTATATTTGGATCTGACATTAAAACATCCATTTTTCCATATCCNAATAAATCTCTACGAAGATAATAAAATAATTTNGATTTTGATTTTTTATTAATTTTCATACCATAAGATTTTATGACTTTATCCATGGATGTTCTAAGATATGCTCCAGCATCCGCTTCNATATCTTCAATACTAGCGTTTAGGCTTTTTACAAAAATATCCATAATTTCTTGTCGATATTTTTCTTCTTTTTTAGANAGTGGNGGCTCAATTACCTGATACAAAATATTCAATGATCTTCTNTCACGCACAACTCTAGCAAAAGCATGAGGAGGTCTTACGGGATATTTNTCTAATTCGTCATAATTTCTTTTATCAGCGCCTGCCTTTTTCTTGCGCCTTTGNCCCTTTCCACGTCTCCTCCTAGCCAATTAATCACCCCGATACAGATACCGCACCCATCTAATCCCACTATAACCTTTAGTTGTAATTTAAACAAATGANACCTTGATTGAGTATTTTTNAATTCAGTCAAGGCATNAAAATGCTCAATCATATTCCCAAAGTTCATCCTCCTGTTCCATTCTTTCTCGATAAATTCTTTTTTCTTCATCTGTAACNAATCCATCACCATCTAAATCNGCTGGATGTAANGAGGGTCTTCTTGGTCCACCNGATTGNTGCATCNTATATCCAGANTCANCNCCACCNCTNCTNCNNGGTGGNCCTTTACGNTTACNACCNTTTCNNGGNGGNCCTTTACGCCTCATTTGTGANAGNTCNTCTTGTAANCCAGCAACTGCTTCTCTAGTGCCTTCCATTTCTTCNAACATTCTTTCGTGNGATTCCNTCATTGATTCNGCTTCCNNAGCNGATTCGCGCACTTGNNNTGCCATATCCATCTCACCAAGTTCAATTGCTCTTGTTTCNATNAATTCCATTAAATCTCCAAANCCNCCTGGTGGAAGTAATNTNTTCTCATTATCTTTNGTAATNCNTCTTTCAAGATTNTCTAATTCNCTNCTACTTCTAGCNAATCTTATTTCAGANGCATATTTTTCAACACGTTTAGACTTNCCTGCNANNGTTCTTNTNCCAACAAATCTAATTACACCAAATANCATACCTANTGCTGCAAACATAATTTCTAANGTTCCNTCTGGAAGTCCAAGTAATGAATCAATATTCAAAATGAAATCTAATGCNGCGGCTAACTGTGNNGGAAGNACTGTNGACATTGGACATCCAAATTCATCTACNTCTACTCCTTCTTCAGTATCTGGACAATTATCTAAAACGGTCCCATTNAAGTCAAAATCATTNACTCCATCNCCATCTGTATCTACTGCAGTTTCATTTGCAGTNTCGTTNACAGTTTCATTAACAAGATCATTGTTAGTTTCATTTGNGGGGTCATTGTCTGGTAGAGTGACTGTNCACCCTTCTACATCTACAAAATCACCTGATTGTGTATTAGGACATGCATCTGCATTATTTCCAACACCATCATCGTCATCATCAAATTGNTCTGANGGNTCNTCTGGAAACGCATCATCTTGATCACTNACACCATCTCCATCNGAGTCNAAGAATAACGGACAACCAGTGAACGTATCTACTTCAGTACCACTTGGAGTTNCAAAACACTGGTCATAAGAATCTGCTACTCCATCNCCATCAGCATCNTCGAACGATATCTCACAACCTTCTGGATCNACACCNGCTCCAAGTCTTGTATTCTCACATTGATCTAATAGATCTAATACTCCATCATCATCATCATCATTATCTTCTGTAGCATCAAAACAGCCATCGTGATCATAATCATNACCTTCATCCCATGAATTCCAATTAAACTGTCCTTTAGGNCAATTATCATTTTCATCCTGAATNTTGTCATTATCGTCATCCCAATCCTCAGTGTCATCATAACATCCATCATCATCATGATCTGTTTCTTGNTCTGAAAACCATCCTGTTTGNCCNATGAAACATTGATCNTTGCCGTTATTTNTCCCATCATTATCAAAATCAAATTGATGCCAATCGGNTTTNGCTTCAAAAATTTCTATTTCACTAATTTTTAAATTTAAATCANAATCNAGACATTTTAACATTATTTTTTGTCCATTGGTTGGATATAAATGATAAAANGCAGGNTGTTCCTCAATGGAGTGATNCATATTCATCACGTTATTCCATCCATTCTGTTCACTCCAGACTTTAATTTCCCCANCGAGATGGTAATTATCNTATGAGGTGNANCCCCATGTTACTTTCATACCTCCNATAAAATATTCCTGTCCTAAATCGATCATAACATCTTGAGTTGAGTCNTCACATGACTCAGATGATTCCCAAGAAGTGCTGAAGTCATTATCAATTATTTTTGGACCTATATTTCCTCCAAGAGTACTGCTAGTATAAACATCAGCACCATCTGAAAGATCATTTGGATAATAAGCATCCATCATATCATTATTTCCCGTAGGATCTTGCCACTGGTGAATTTGTATTTCTGCTAATTCAATAACATTATCATCAAATGAGTTTTGACAAACTATCTTGATTCTATTGGCTTCAATTTTATGAAAAATATGATGAATTGGAGAATTCCAATAATCTTCTAAATAAGAAGTATCAACATAAACTAAATGATCCCAATTTTCATTCGAAGACCATGCAAAAATTTGATATTCTGCAATTGTTGAAGTATACCACTCTAAAGAAACCCCTGAAACTAAATGATATTCGGGATTATTTGGAAGATCAATAATGATTTCTTGTGTCGCAGAATTACAAGAAAATTCTGAAACCCAAGCTGTATCATAATCATCATCAACTGTTAAATGACCTTCTTTACCTACTTGAGCTGATGATACCCATGTGGAACCAGTTTCTAAATTAGAACTCCAATCCACCTCTGAAGTGTCTACTACTGCATCTCCAATGTATAAACAACCTATTGAAGAGTCTAGATCATCACCACCAGGAACTCTTAATAGTAATTCAATACAATATGATTTATGTCTAGTAAAATCATATTGAGTAGAGAAATCAATGTTATAATTTACTTCGTTTTGAGAATTTAAGGTCATTGTTCCAGTAGTTCCCGTAAAATAAATATCATCTGCTCCTGCTTGATCGCCCATATGAACTTGTGTACTTACTTCATAATCGACAATCACTTGAGAAACTCCTTCTGCATTTACAAATGCATGTAAATGTAATTCAAAATTTCCACCATCATCTCCATTTTCCAATGGATATGGATTCCAACGTACATTAGAATGAAGATAATATGTTCCATCCTGATCATCTGAACTAACATCATAGTAAGTAATATGTCCATAATTTGATTCATCACCATCTGGCTTACAACTATCACTACCCCATGGCTCATGAACATGATCTACTTCTGATTGTAAATCTTGAGGGGGATTGGTTCCTTCTAAAGCAACCCATTTATCAATATCTTGAAGTTCAAGATGTCCAAGATAAAAAGCCCAACCAAAACCGGGTGATCCATCTAAATTCTCACCTTTATACCAATAAATTGCATCCCCTTCAATAATCTTAGTCAAATCATCTGGGTCAGCTTCATAACCTACACTAGGGAAATAACGACCATTCATTGATGATTCAATGGAGTTTTCTACAATTAAATAATCTCCTGGCCCATAGCAAAGGTCATCATCATCAGAAAATGCATCATCAACATCCATCATTTCACAGATTCCATCTAAACTAACTGTATCTGTCGAAGCTTGTTCTCTAATCTCTACATGAATACAATATTCAAGTTCACCCTCCGGGAAAGGGATTTCCATATATTCACTTACACCCAAAAGAGGATCCCCTAATTCCATCATAGTAGTAAGTGTATTTGTCCATAAAAGTTGATTATTATCAAGTTCTGTTATTTGTAAAATATAATGAATTTGATGTAATCCTGTAAAAACTTGGGAGCCTGTATCTGTTGTAGGGTATTCAACAAATACATCTAAATTTGCTGCATTAGTTCCATCATTATTGTAATCACCCCATGCCCATGATAATGAAATATCTAAATTCTTCAATTCATCTGTTGACCACATAAATCCTGCATCAGTACAAGTTATTTCTGTTGCATAAGAATCTTCAAGATCATTATTCTGATAGTCATAACAAAATTCTATTTCATTATCCTCTGTTTGTTCTCCTGCACAGGTCCCCGAATCATCTATCTCCCATGCATTAGGATTTTGTGGTGCACAATCATCATCATCGGAAACCCCATCATTATCATCATCATCATCGATTACCCAGTCGAGTTCACCATTTTGCATTAGAAGTACATAGTATGCACAATCTACGTTGAATAGTCCACCATCTCCAGGCCCTCCAGACATATTAATCCAATCTGAACCCATATCATCTGGCATTCCATCGCCATCAGAGTCGAGGCCTACACATGGATTTATTGGATCGAAATCAACATCATCCGAAACCCCATCATTATCATCATCCATATCTAAATCATCAGGGATGCCATCACCATCTGTATCTTCTACATCAGATGTAGAAAAGCCATCAGAAGGTAAACAAGTAAATCCAGAAGGTACTGCAAATTCTAACCAATCAAAAGTCAATATTCTGAAAGTATGTCCTTGAGAATCTGATGTATCTGAAACTGCGGGATATACTGTAGTATTTGCTAATCCATTAACCCCATGTTCTGCGTCCCATTCTGCTAAATTTCCATTTGAATCTTGACCAAATATTGGAATCGCTCCAGTACTAGGTTCAACCGAACTGCTACTTCCCGAAGAAGTAAGCCATTGACCATTTATAGAATACCATAAATTCCCTGCTTCGTTATCTAATGCTATTCCAATATTGTAAAATTCTTCATCATCCCACGAAGAAACGCCACTTGTTACCTTGTGCTGATTATTATGATATGCGAAAGCATTAGAGTCAAAACCCCATCCTTGTCCTGCTGAATATAATCCAATCCCTATGCCACTAGGGCCTGTATTACCAAATGAAGAACCAGTGTGTACTCCAATGATGGCCCACATATCAGAAGAACCAGCTGCAACTCGATCAATTTCAAATTCCCAATACCATTTTCCAGGAGGGATTGCATGATTAGCAATCGCTTCGCCCGATCCATCAGCAGAAGTTGTATATGAACCGTGTAATCTATCGTCAAAATAAGTAACATAATGTCCATTTTGGCTAAAGCTTAAACCCGTACCATGTGATTTTTGGACATCCCAACACCATTCCTCTGTATTACAACCATTAAATCCTGATAAAGGCATAAATGTTGTTGAGGCTGAAACTGAGACCGTACTATCTTGTGCTGATTCATAAAATGTAACAGAATAACAATAATGTTCATTAGAATTAAGTACATATGGCAAAGCATTAGAATCATTACTACCAAGAACAAATCCTACAAGATCCTTTGGAGCACCAGTGTATGCACCTCCAATATACATACTAGCGTCTTCATGCCACAAATGACCTCCTGATTCATCACAAGCAACTGTACCTGTAGAAGGATCGCTAATAGTTGGATAAAGATATTGATCGTACATATAAGCAGTATTTGCTGTTAAATTAGTTACCTGAGTTTCACCAACATAAAGGCCTGTTGTTGTCTTTATCACAGATTGATGAGAAGAGATTATTGGGCCAGAAGATGGTGGATTATTCCCTCCAGAATTTCCACTTTGAGTTCCTGTACAGGCTGTAGTGAATGATTCAAGAACATTTTGACCTTCTTGTAATTGTACGTAAACCTTGTAATCTCCACTAGTTGAAGTCAAATTTGCATAAAACAAATCAATAGGGACTGTTGAAGATTGGCCATCAAATTCAACCACTCCATCTTCTATAACTGAACTAGATGCACAATCAAGTATATCCCAAAAAAGGGTATATTCAGTGCCAGTTGTTGTATAATCAATATTTATATCAACCCATGGATAGGTGAAACTATTCACTGTTAAATTAGCAGGTGCACACCAATGACCCCATGTACTTGCTGCCCATTGATAGTATTCTGTAACGGGATAAGATCCTATTTGATGTGTTTCTTGGAATAAACAAAAATTGCTTTCATTGAAGCCAGGATTGTTTGAATTTTCATATTGAGAGACTTCTTGATTGTAATCATGTACATTGTGTAAGGCAATTCCCCAATAATCAGATGTGTTAACCCAAGAATTACCAGAAGGAACGTCCATCCACATCAAAGAGTGGCCTTTGTTCCAATTTTGAAAAGATGCTTTTGGAAGTGTAGTATCCATGAAGTCATTCGCATGTGAATAATGGAAATTAAATTCCGACCTCACATAAGTACCTGAAACATTTGTCACATAATTTGAACTTTGATCATCTACTGTAACTGAACCTGGACCTGTGGTCCAAGAGATAAATGCAGTAACTGTTTCTGCTCTTGCATTAGTAGCACTAGTCATAGGAGTTAGTGGGGTGATTATCATTAAAAACATTACAAAAAATAGCGTCGGGACTCTAGAACGTTTCATTTTACGGCACCTGCTGACACGGGATGAGGGATAGTCCCTTCTATAACCTTCTATTACTA
>PBHR01000034.1 GCA_002720275.1 Methanobacteriota archaeon | reverse complement strand
TATGAGTCATCCTCATGGTTATGGTGTCTATCAGAATCATCATGTGTCAACCCATCGTCACCATCATGATCATGATGATAATCTTCATCCCCGTGATGGTGAAGACCTGGCTCATCGTCGTGATGATCTGGTTCGTCGCTACCAATACATCCAGCCAGACTTGCGCTGACCATCACTAAAACTAGTATCAAAGCACTCTTTCGCATGGAGATTGGTAATTGATGAAAGCACTAATAGTTGTGGTAGCCGAATCGCTTTTACTTTTTACAGTACGAAGCATGGGCTACCCTCTGCTCAGACGGCTAAGCAAAGGGCCCCCATTGCCAATAAATCCACTTTTATTCCCAATATCCCCAAGAATTAGTAATAAATCCTGAGAGTACAAACGAAAGTAAGCAGAAAGGAATTGATAATAAAACCCCAAAAAAGAATCGTTTTCTTTGCTGATCTCCAGTCCAAGGGATATTGAGCAACAAAAGAATTACTGGACCGTAGAAAGGCTGAGAAATCAACAAAATAAAATCAGATTCCATCATACTAAAGAAACCACATTCACCACAACGTGCCCTCCAAAAAATTGGAGATACCAATCCAATGAAATAATTCAAGACGATTGGCATATTGAATCCAGAATTGAGATTTTTTTCGTGGTGTTTTAGCAACTTAATACTTGCAAGTATTACGTAAAAGATACACAAAAACCCAGCAAAAAAGAGATGAATATCAGCATTATCACCATTTGATTTTTCGATTGAAACCAGTAAGGTAGCAATTGTGGCGCAGCAAATTAAAGCAATTTCAGGATAATTTCTTACCAACGCTGTAACTATCGAACGCTGACTTCCCATATACCTCGAGGTATTATTCTTGAATTAAAAAGAATCCCTGCGCGCACATTTTTCTGAAGCATCAGAGGGTTTATCCGAATACCCTTTGCTCAGGTATTGACAAATCAATGGGCTTGCAGTGGGTCGAATCACTCGCTAGCGATGCAACTGGTCTACGTAAAGCCCATCAAACCAGTATATTCTTTAGGATGGGTTTACGGACAACCCCTTTCAACCTATCCGAGTTGATCAGTTGAGGGTTTAAATCAGTGGGTTTTTAAAGCACCAATATAGAAATAGAAATGCCTACTAAAGCGGTTTTTAAAGCTGCGAGAAAGTTTTGTTTTTTGGGAAATGGTGATGATTAAATTGAGAAATATAGATTTAGAAAAAAAGTTACAATTAGCACTTGAGAGTGGTGTAAATATTTGGGTTATTGGAGATGTTCATGGGCATTTTAAAACATTTCAAGTATTAGTTAAAAAATTAGAATTAAATGAAAATGACGTTGTAGTAATGCTTGGAGATTTAATAGATCGAGGTCCTGAATCAGCACAAATTGTACATTTTGTTAGAACAACAAGAAACTTTTATTCAATTCGTGGAAATCATGAACAAATGATGATTGAAGGATTTGATGATGCATTGTTCTTTAAAGAAAGGAATGAAGATTCAAGAATTTGGTATCACAATGGAGGTGCTTACACTGAATTTTCATATTTAGTCCAGTATGGCAATGATACTGAATCTTGTGAACAAGCAAAGAATGATGTTGAATGGATGAAATCTTTACCTACTGAAATTGTTTTAGACGATTGGAGATTTGTTCATGCAGGATATAATCCTAATCATGATGTTGAAGGTCAAGATGAAGTGTTTCACATGTATGTGAGAAAAATATTTTATTCATCTAAATTTCCAATTGATCCTAAAAGAACAATATTATTTGGGCATACTCCTACGTTCAAGTATTTGCATAAAGAGGACTTAAAAGCAGGAAAAATATGGGAATCAGATGTTAAATTAGTTGATGGAAGGTCAATGGCTATAGGAATTGATACTTGTGTGTACCATGATTTTGATTTGACTAAATCATTAGCCGCATATAATATTCAAACACAAGAGGTTATTTATCAAAATAGAATAAAATATAGTTAGGGTTTTTTGGAAAGGTGCTCGATCCAGGGCTTGAAACCATCCAATAGGCAGTGTAATGGGAGCACCCGCATGATAAGTGAGATTGTTGGAATTTAGAACAAATTAGGACTTTTTTATGTTTCATGCTGGGGGTGGGATTTGAACCCACGAAGGCTTCGCCACCGGATCTTAAGTCCGGCCCCTTTGACCACTCGGGTACCCCAGCAGTCCTCCGAAAACGAACTAGTTCTTCAACGAGTAGGATAATATCTCAAAATTTACATTGTTACGTACATAACACGGCAAACCGTTTAATGCTCTACTCTTACGGTTACTTGTTAACGGGGGGTAATTGTGTCACGTATATCTTACCAATCAAAGGCATTAGTGCTATGTTTAATGTTTGCTTGTTCAATTTTTTCTACACTTATTCAACCAGAAACTAATGATAACAATTTAGTAGAAATCGTTCCAATTAAATTTTCAAATTCCGCTGATCAAGATTACAGATTTTATTTTGAAGAGTTAACACAAGATGATATATCCTCGGGGATGGATGCCGATGGCAAAATCACCACTCGTGAACCAACTAGTGGTTCACAATCACAAATAAGCATTATTGATTCTACGGGGGTATTTATAACACCACTTTTACTATCTGATATTAATATAAGTGGTGTTTCTAATGAAATTGATTTCAATGTATTTTATGAATTTTCTGGACCAGATGGAGCATCGGCCGAAATGGATGTAAGATTAATGAGTGGTAATACCATTATTTCTACACAGACCGAAGAGTTAGATAATCCGTGCAATGGCTTTTTCGGAACAGATTCATGCGATGAATCTAACCCCGATGATGAAAAAATTGTTTTTGAAAATGTAAATACTTTTTTAGTAGAGTCTCAAAGTTACTTAAAGGTAGAATTGGAAATAGTGTCTACAAATAGTTGCGATTCAGGCGGATTCGGTGATTCTGGATGCGATGTAAAAATCTTTTTCGGAGACATTTCTAATGATAATCAGGAAACATATCTTAGCGTTAGAACGAATACTCTAGCAGGTAGTTCGTTCAAAGTTCACAAAGAGGGTGCCGGTTGGAATGATGTAGAAACATTAGATTGGTATCCTCATGATTCTGATGAAGATCGGAGAATTCAAATTTCTGTAGATGTTAGAAGTGCTTTTGGAAGAGCAGATATTTCTGAAATTGAATTGTTTATTGATGATGTTGACGGAATTGAAGGTGTTGAGGAATTTTCATACACGTTCTCTAATAATGATTTAATTTTAGATAATGGTGGATTAGTTGGTAATGTAGTTTATGATTATGAGAAGGGAGGGCTAAAAGCTGGGACATATCCACTTGAGTTAAGAGTAAAAGATCTTCAGCATGACCAACCTGTGACATTTACTCATGAACCAATAATTTCCCATACTTATGGAATTGATTTTGAATTAGGAGATGATCAGGGAGAGACATTACTTGTGGCACCAGGGCAAACAAGTAGGTTAGAGTTTTCTTTAACACACATTGGTTATTCTAGTAATGAGATGTCAGTTGAATTATCACTTCAACCACCTTTGTCTTCAGATTGGCAAGTAGAATTTGATCAACCCGTTGGTGGTTATCAACTTGATTATGGAGGAACTCAAGTTAAACCAACATTATTGATTAAAGCACCAGATGAAGACATGTCATCTACACCTTCAAATATTAATGTTATAGCAGTACCCAAGGTAAATAATTCACAAGTTACAGATGTTTCACAACTTTTACTAGGTGTTGAAGAAATAGATGTATATTCTGACCCAAGACTTTCTCTTTTTGAAGATGCAGAACATCAAATTCAGATTGGAGATTCTGTTGATTTATCTGGTGATTTTGATGAAGATTTTTCTAATTTTGTAAATTTTGACGGAATTGGGGAATTTTATCTTGATGTGAGAAATACTGGTTTTGATGTAGATAATTTTAGAATGAAGTTTTTAGAAATTCCAGACCAATGGGACGCTGCATTTGTGGATAATAATACAGGTGAAGCGATTGTGAAAGAACAAGGATCATTTCCTTCAGGAGATGTAAATTCTAATGCAGTTGAAACAATCTTGATTGAAGTATACCCTCCGATTGATAGAGAAGCGCCTGATATTGGAAAAATAACTATGGAAGTAACTAGTGCTAGTGATTTGACATTGAGGGCTACAATTTCATTTACAGTGCAACGTACATTCGGTGTTCATTCTACAGTTATTTATGATTGTGACGCAGCACCATTGGGTTATGTTAATGTAGAAATTTCTACATGTAAAAACCCTGAATTTAATGATGAAACATTTAGATTAAAAGTCACAAGTTCTGTTACGGAATCAGATACACAATTAACTACTTTTCAAATTAAAAATCCAAGTTTATTGGATAAAGATATTTTAACTCCTGATGGTAAATTAGTTTCTCAGAAAGATTACTATGCAGCTTGGGATTTTGAAATTTATGATAGTAATAGTTCTTTAACCTCTAATGTAAAATTATCTTCTGGAGGCTCTGCAGAAATAAAAATATTAGTTACTCCAAGCATGGGTATGCTTTCTGGCAATCATACGATTTATCTGAGGATAGTTGAAGAAGTCGAAGCAGGCTCTGGTGTTGATCCAAAATATTTTGACATGCCTTTAACGATATTTGTGGGGGAAGATGAACCCCAAATTGAGATCACTCAAATTTCAGCGAACGAGTTAATCGGAATTAATTCTTTTGAAGAAATCGAAATGAGAGTATATAATGTTGCAAATGTAGAAACATTGGTATTACTAAAATTAGAATCATCAATTGGAGAAAATTGGAAAGTAAATTTAGAATCTGAAGACGGTGGAGAATTGTTAACTGTTGGACCATTTAGTGAAAAGAATTTCACAATTAGAATAGATTCACCTACTTGCATGAGGCATAATGAAGTTTATGATTTTGAAATTACTGCTAAACCTTTGGATATGAACGAAGCCTATGGTGATGAATATACAACCACACATTCCGTGAGAATTCAAACAAATGTAGAAAGTATTTCTTGTAGAATTCAATCAGAATTGTTTAGTGAACCTGATCCAGTAACTCTTGGAGTACTTGGTTCAGTTGTATTGATGTTTGTGTTTTGGTTTTCACGCAGGGGAGCAGTTACAGAAATAGAGTATGTTCCTGAAGAATTGATAGATGTTGGCGATGAGGGGGATTTAGACATTTTAGAACTTGATTCTGAGGTGGAAGAAGAACTTCCTGAACCAGTAGTATATGAAGAAGTAGAATTGGTTGAAGAAGACTAATTTTTCACCCCCTATAGGGGGTGATTTGTATGAACAACGCACCATTCCCCTTAAGTCCTTCTTTGCCCGGGTAGTGTTGAGGTGAGATGATTTCACACACACAAACCCAGTCAGAACGCGCAATAAAAAATGATTTAAATTTGCTAATAAATAAGCAAAGAACTTCATTTTTCATGATTTTAATGCTTTTAGCAGTTACATTTGCTTCAATTCAATTTGCATCTTGGCAAGCAATGGCCTCAAGTGATCAGGATGGAGATGGTTTAATCACTTCAATTGAATATTTATTAAATACACAAATCCAAAACTGGGATTCTGATGGAGATTCACTTCCAGATGGTTGGGAGTGGAAATATGGATTAAACCCATTGAGTGCTGCTGTAGGTGATGATGGTCAAACAGGAGACCCCGATGGAGATCAATTAACAAATCTCCAAGAATACTCTTATGGATTGCCACCAAATTGGGATGATGCAAATACTCCCGATATCTTGGATAATGGAGTTTGGTGGAATGGTACAGTTCCAGTAAATAATTGGAATGAAGAAGATGCTCTTCAATACAATCAACCTGGGTGTGGTGATTCTGGAGCAGACGGAGTTGGAGGAATAATTCTTTGTGATGAAGACCCAGTAGGAGATATTTGTACAGATGGATTTGACAATGACCATGATGGACAAATAGATTCTCAAGATTCAGACAATGATGGAGATGTACTTTGTGGAAGTAATGATGATGATGGTGACGGATTAATTGATGAAGATCCTTATGGTTGGGATTCTGATGGTGATGGATTAAGTGATGGTTGGGAGGTTGCAAATAGTTTAGATCCCACAGATCCAACAGGAAATAATGGGGCATTAGGTGACCCTGATGGAGACGGAATGGCAAATATTTACGAATTTATCAACCCTAGTTGGAATACTCAGTGTAATGGAGCAGACTGTTTTAGACCTGCACCATCATATTATTCTCCTTCTGATGAGATGACAGGGACTGAAACACCTTGTAATCCAGTGACAGGAGATGGACCTGCGGGCTGCGCAACTCTTGTTGCTGAAGTAGATGGAAATACTCAAACTAATCCAAATAATCCAGATTCTGACGGAGACTCAATTAGTGACGGTGATGAAGTTAATATTTGGTTAACCGATCCAACCGAAGCAGATACAGACGGGGATGGAATAAACGATGGGATAGAAATTAACAGTGGATATGGAAATCCTGCACAAGCTACAGATCCAAGAAATAACAATACTGATGGTGACGCATGGGATGATGGTGAAGAAGATATAAACTTCAACGGTCAAATAGATGGCAATGAAAGTGATCCTACAAGAAGAGAAGATACTGGAGACTTCGATGAAGATGGGATTGATAATTGGGAAGAAAACTTGACATGTACAGAATGGGATAATGCAGATACGGATTATGGTGGGGTTTTAGACGGTGATGAAGTAAATCCATTACATGGAACTAATCCTTGTGATTCATTAGTAGATTCTCAAGCAAATATTGTTTTGTGGGGTGCTGCCACTTTAACTCTTAGTGATTCGAGTGCATTTAATCCAGAAGGCGGAAAAGGTTGGTATGAAAGTACATCAGGACTTTTGACAGAGTTTTCTTATGCTTCAAGAGTTGGAAATCAGTTAACAAATGTAAATGTTGCACCTTCAGCAGGTGATATTGTATTGGCTAAAGATGGTTCTTGGTGTAGGATGGAAGCCGAAGCAGATGGAACATTATTTACTACACGTCAATATTGTGATGATGATTATTATGATACGGATGGAGATGGACTTGCAGATTGGCAAGAAAGAACTGCATTTTTTGGATTCTTTTCAAATTATACTAATGTAGATTCAGATGGAGATGGCCAAAATGATTACGATGAAGTAATGGGTGCTACAGATCCAATGATTGCTTGTGAAAATTCATTAGATGAAGATGGAGATGGAGTAAATGATTATTTTGAAACAACTACTGGATGTAATTTAGTTTATATTGGAGTTTTAAGTGGAGGAAATGACAATTATATTACTGATCCTTTATTGTTTGATACAGATAATGGGGGTGTAAGTGATTATCAAGAATATTTTGATGGTACAAATCCAGAAAATGTCCCTTCAGATGATATTAACCCACAAGATACTGACGGAGACGGAATTCCAGATTCAATTGAAAACTTAACAGGTACAGATTGGAGAAATCCTGACACCGATGGGGGAGGGATGTCAGATTATGCAGAATGTCCACCCCAATTTTGGGGAACTCTATGTGTTGGTTCTAATTATGATCCATTTGACCCTACTGATGATGTTACAAATGAAGATGTAATTTTTTGGGCAAATACGACTAGTAATCCATTTGATAGAGATGATCTTTTGTATTGGAGGGTTAATACTTACGACAATTATACAGGTGGAGGTTATGGTGTTGATGCAGCATCACATCCAATTCAATTAATGAGTCCAAATTATCTAAACACAACCTGGATTGCAGATAATACGTATTCTAATGGTACTGTGACTTGGAATATGGCATATAATACACCATATTCTGGAGGATTACCTGTTCCGATGCCTCATAATTGGGAAGCATTAGACATTTGGAATGATCCTACTGCGAAACTTGAACGTTCTGATTGGACTTCAAAAGTAGCTTCTGATGGTTCGCCTTTGTTTGAATTAACTACTCAAGCAAAACATTTGTGGTATGAAGAGGCTGAACTTGATGACTCTGAACCTTATGTTCCAAGCCCATTAGAATTAAGTTTACCTTCGTATTTCTCAGATGGAGTTTCTAATGAATCAGTTGTAAACACAATTACTCAAGATGTAATTGCAGATTCTGGCGAATCTAGTGGTTATGGTATAGCAGATGCATTAGCTGAACATTTGAGACAAGGAAACGGTTCATTATTTTATCAAATTAATTTCAATGGTTCCGGTGTAGACCCCAGTGAGGATATTGTTTGGCATATTCTTGAAAATTCACGTGAAGGGACATGTTCAGACTTTGTTACTGTATTTGTTACAATGGCAAGACTTGCGGGAATTCCCGCACGTAAGGTTTCAGGGTATCTGAATGGTGTTCAAACATTAGATGGTTATGAGGTATCTAGTTCTGATGGTGCTGTGTGGGCTGAAGTACATCTTCGTAGTAGTTCTACAAATGCAGATATGGGTTGGATTCCAATTAATCCATGCCCTCAACCATTGGAAATTGAATTAGTAAATATGACCTTTATTCCAAATGAATGGGATAGAGATGGTTCCGTTAATTTAACAGTTGAAGGTGATTTGATTTATTCTAGTAATGGAACAGGAATTGAAGGTAATACTGTAAGAGGTTATCTTGCACCATCACCTGCAGATCCTGAATCATCACCAGTTACAGATTCATCAATGTTGATTGGAACTGCAGCGATTACTAATGAAACGGGACATTTTATAATTACAGGAATTCCTTCTGATGCAATTTTACCGGGTTTTCAAAAAATAGTTGTAGTTAATTCAGCGGATACTTATATACCGCCGCGAATTCATGAATACCCTGGCCATATCAATGTTACAGATGACAGTGTTCTTGTTCATACATCTTCTACTACGATAGGCCAAGGAGCAACTACTGACTTTAGTGGAACTTTGTCTTATGAAAACAGTCCATTTTTGGATGTTTCAGAAATGGCCAATCTTACAGTGCAATTAGATTATGTTTCACAAGTAACTGGTGTAGAATCATTGACAACTGATGTTGGTAAAGGAGGGGCTTGGTCATTCCAACTTTCTTTAGACCCTTCTGAACCACTTGGCCCGTTACAATTTACAGTCACGTTTTCAGGATGGGAAGACCCTGATGAAGCGTATCCGGGATCTCCAATTCATTTCCGTCCAACATCACTTTTAGTTAATACTACAGTTTCATTAGCTCCTGATGTTGAAGCTACTGTTGAGGGAAATGACCCTACAAATAGTTCTAGATTATTGGTTGGAAATGTAGTATATGTGAATGGTACAGCAAATAGTGCAGGTGCAACCCCCTCTCCAATGGATGGGTTACTTGAATTAGGAATTAGAACTAATGGTTCTGGTTTAGATTACTTAGTCGTATTTAATCAATCAGTAAACGGTAGTTTTTCTATTATTCATCAACTTAATGCTTCAGACATAAATATTCCAGCTGGGAATGTAGATATTAGGGGTAGATTTTATCCCACTACTTTAGATACTACTGATGACGCTGATTTACCCGATGATTATCTTCTAAGAAGTTATTTAATTTTTGAAATTTTTGCAAATCCACAGATGAGGGGCTCTGATGCTAGTGTTGCTGTAACTGCAAAAGATCATCGAGGAATCAGTACTGATTTAGATTTAACAGGCACATTTGAACATTTCTTTGATGGAGCATCAATTAATACAAGTGTAGACCCTTCAAATCCAATATCTGTTAGTTGGTCTACGTTAGATTCATTGCTTCCGGGAGATTATTTATTTGAAACCTCGTTTGCAGGTTCTGAATTATATGAACCATCTAGCGGCCAAGAATTTATCAGAATACAAGGTAATGCAGAATTAGATGTCACATTAAGTTCAAATTGGGTACATATTGGAACTACTGGATATCTCACAGGACAATTGATAGATCAACAAAAAAATCCACCAGGCCCTATTACCGGTAATGGGACAGAATTTGTTCTTCAGATTTGGGGACAAAATCAATTAAAGGATAACATAATTGGAAATGGGTCCCTAGATACAAATACTGGTGAATTTAACATTTCTTTTGTAATGCCTTCAGGATTAGCTGCAGGAATTTATCAGATTTCTTTAACAGCGGAAGGAATGATTGAACCTGCATATTATTTGCTGCCAAGACCATTAAACCTCTCTATAGGTTTGGAGTCAGAGTTTTCTTTGGAGGTTGTAGATTCAGAGGGTGATTTAGTATCGGGTGCTAATGTCTTGAATGCACCACTAAGTGGTGATTTGGAATTTGGAGTATTTGCAATAGATATTGGAAATAATACTAGAATCTCTGATAGGACAATTCATGCAATTTTTGATTGGAATGGAAGTCAACAAGTAATACCAGATGAAGTTACTCAAGAATGGACTATTTCAGACGGTAGAGGAGGAACTAGTGTTGAGGGAGGTTCTGCTAATTTCACATGGACAGTGCCTGGAGGTACAGCACCAGGAACTTATGTATTGAGAATCTATATTGATGATGATTTGACAGATTTAGTTACAGATATAGGTGGCGCTAGGTGGTTAGGAAATCAAACGTTTGTAGATGTAACGATACAAGTTCCTTCAGCAGTTGTTATTGATTGGATTCAACCTGAAGTGACCGCTGGAGCATCATTTAATGTTGCAGGTTATGTTGAGGATGGAGAAGATAATACTAGAATTTTTAATGGCCCAATATCGCTAAAAGTTTACTTTTTAATTGATGAAGATGAAGCTTTAGTTGCAACATATACAACAAATGCGACAGGTTGGTTTAACATTTCATCTCAAACTGACCCATCTCTTGATGGGGTAGCAAGTGGTGATAGAACTGTAGTCGTTGAAGTTATTGATGGCTCAAATATCTATTATTTGCCGAGTTCATCACAAGCTCCAATTCATGTTACGGGAGTTAGTGCATTTGTTGAATTAAACCACACAGCTCCAATTATAATTAATAGAGGTGATACATTAGAAGTATTTGCAAAATTAGTAGAGACATCTGCTACGTGTTCTGCTTGTGCATTTGATACTCCTATTGATGTTCGTCAGAAGAATAAACCTGTACTTATGTTATTTGATGAGACTTGGTTACCAGGACAGGTTACAAATGCATCAGGTGGTGTTGGTTTTACATATACAATTCCTTATGATCAACCATTAGGCACAATTGTAATTTCATTAGTTTACAATGGTTCAAATGATGTTCATCCAACATCTAAGAACCTTCCATCTACTATTGTTCGTTCTTTAACTGTATTGGTGATGGATCCAATAGTTGAAAATCCGATTGCTGGTGGTAGTTTCAATCTTTCTGGTACAATAGAATCAGACAATGGTACAACCTTGATGAATAGGAATGGAGTGCCTTTAATCGCACAAATACAGATTACTATGGATGGTCAATCAGTTCAATATTTGGATGGCCAAATAAATCCTAATGGCACTTGGTATGCTACAGTTTATGTTGAACCAACAACTTCAGCAGGCACACATGAGATTAGAGCAGCATATAATCCTCAAGTGCCATTTTACATTAACAGTTCTGTATTTGATACGATAGATATTCAAGGGTATTCTGTACTTGATTTCCTTGAACCTGGAAATTTGAAAAACAGTGATTCTCAAGATAGGGGTGGTAGTATTGATGTTGTTGTGAGAGTCTTTGATAATGCAGGACAACCAATACCTAATGCAATGGTTGATGTAGAATTATTGACTACATTAGAAACTGGTACTTTAATCACCAATGCTTCAGGTTTAGGTGAAGTTACAATCAATATACCTCAAGATGTAGATCCAGGAATATTTACATTACATGCTACATGGATTGGAAATGTTGCTACCTTTGGAAGTGTGGGGATTATTGGAGGAAATACCTCTGTTGATTTCGTAGTATTAGCCCATACGGATTTGAGTTTAGATTCAGTAGAAGGTAGTATGGTTGTTGGCGATTATATTTGGGTAAATGGTACTTTGCTTGATGATGCTGGAAATCCACTTTTAGGTGATGATGGCCTTCCTTCTGGTGGTTTGGTAAGATTATATGTTGATGATTTACCTATGGCTACAGCAATAAGTGATGGAAATACTGGTTTTTATTCTATTGAATATGAATTACCCGAATGGATGAGTGCAGGAATTCATAATATGAGGGTTGAATTTAGTGGTGGATTCCTATGGGTTGCTCCTTATGCTAGTGGAGATTCTGAAAATCCCGAATTTTATTGGAATTCAACACATCCAGTTCCAGATCAAGAATTTGAGGTTTATGTTCCAACTGAAGTGGTAGTAATTACACCACAAGGAAGTCAAGTTGATAGGGATTCAGACTTAATCATTAATGGTTCATTGGTCGATATCCAAAATAGGGTTTTACCTGGACGTACAATTCAAGTCTTTGTTGGAGAAAATGATGGCTCAGCGGATTATTTCGTTACAACTAATGAATATGGGTTATTTACAATCTCATTAAGAGTTCCTGAAAATCAAGCATTAGGAGAATTAGATATTACGTTAAGATTTGATGGTGATGACTATAATTTAAGTTCAGAAACCGTATCAAAATGGTATGTATATAGTATAACTTCAGTAACTATTAATGAATTATCACCTCAAACTTTGGGAGATGATGTGACAATCTCTGGTACAATATCAGATAATCTTGGTAGTCCACTAGATGCACATCAATTAAGAATAATTGTTGATGGTGTTGAAATAGGAATTCTCAATAGTAGTATTGAGGGCACCTGGTCTTTTGTTTGGACAATTCCAATAGGTACAAATTGGGGAGAGCATACAGTTGGTGTTAGGGCGCCTGATCAGGGTTATTATCGAGAGAGTTATGCGGAAACACCATTATTCGTTGCTCATAGAAGTGCTTTAGAGTTTAGTTTAGAAGAAACTTCTGTTGTAAGAGGTGATTCTTGGAATATTTCGGGCATATTATATGATGCTGATGATTTGTCAAATATCGGATTGGCTAATGAAACACTACATGTTTATTTGAATGGTATTTTACAAGACACTATAATATTAACAAGTTCAGATGGAACTTGGACTTATTCATTACCTGTGGAGATGTCTTTAGAAAGAGGAGAACATACAATTTTAATTGAATTTGATGGAACAATTACTCATGTAGGTAGTTCTCAAGAATCAGATGTAGATGCTTGGTCAGAAGTAGAGGTGATATTTACTGATTTATCATCTGAATTTAGTGTTAGAGATTCTGATGAATTCCCAATTGAGATTTATGGAGAAATCTCTGAGATTGGTGGAAACAATTTGAAATTTTCAAATTTATCAATTTCACTTTTGACTTCTGATGGAACATTAATTTCAAGCCAATTAAATTGGACAGTTATCGGAACGCAATTGTTTTACATTAGCGCAAAAGCACCTACGACTTTAACTCCTGGAAATATTATTCTTGTAGTTGAGTTCCCTGGATCTGATGATGAATATTTATTGTCTAAATCTACGAATTACTCTATGATGTTAAAGGTTGATGCTACATTCACACCTACTTTAGAACCAATTATTTTGGGTGAAAGGGATGATGTTTATGGTAATATTTCTGTAATTGCCGATGATACTGGGCAACCACTAGAAGGAATAAGTGTGATTTTGACACTATCTAACGAATCAGGGCAGCTAATTACTAGGACGTTAATCACTGATGAATTTGGAGTTGCTGAAATCACATTGGAAAACACTCCTCCTTATTCTGATTCAACCTCTTTTGGTTCTGTAAATATCGAGATATCTTCTGATGACGCTAGAATTTCTAATAAATCATTAGTTACATTGCAGGCTAAAGTTCCAGAAGCCTTAGTATACCAGTCAATTGACACTGAAGGGGAATCATCTACCTTTGTGTGGGCATCTTTATTGGCTTTGATTGTATTAGCAGGAGTTGGAATATTCTGGTATAGAAAGAGAAGACAAGATGTATTAGATGAAATTGCGAGTATATTTAGTTATACGGCAGAATTGTTGGCACATGGAGATGAAATCAGAGAATCAATTTTCCATTGCTACGAAGATCTTTGTAGAGTGTTAACAAAGCACGGATATTTGAGAAGAGATTTTGAAACTGTAAGAGAATTCGAAATGGCATTAAGGAGTGCACTTCCAATAAGAGAAGATTCACTGATAGAGTTAGACAATGTGTTTGAAGAAGCAAGATATTCAAGACATGAATTGAATACTCAAGATTCATTAAGAGCGCAATCTGCTTTAGAGGGAGTTCAAAGTGAATTAGTGAGAATGAATGTTGGAAAGGGTGGTAGAGAAGATCCAGTTCCAGAAGTGGAAGCTTAGAATTTAATACTTAAGTTATTGGATGACCAATTTGCAGTCGGCTCATCAGCCGTTTTCGGCAGTAAAAAAGTACGCACAATCTCATTTTGATTTAAATCAGAAGAACTTATTGAAAGTTTTATTGCCCAATTTGAATCAATATTTGAATATTCGATATTGATGTTTTCTTCTGAAATACCTTTGAATGGTATTTGTAATGTAGTTTCGTTAAGAGCGCCGTTGAATTCATTTGCAATTGATTCAATAGATATCATTCTTTGATTTTCATTTGCTTTTTCAGGAATTTCTCCTGAAATATCTATAACTATGTTTTGATTTACAATTGCATCTGTCAAATGTTGTGCTTGATCAAAAAATGCACTGTGTAGTTCTTCTGGAGATACAGATAAACTATGCAGATTGGGTGTTAAGATGTCATTTTCACTACTGTCTTCTGATTCAGCAATTAGTGGCTCCCATTCTATCCCCATGCTTACCCCTCTCGATGGCCTCATTTCAACTTCTCTATTTTTTTGAAAAAAACCTTGCAATATATCTTCTGGTGGTTTCACTATCATTACAAATTAATGGACTAAAATTCTCGGGGTGACATTTCCTATAATTATGATCTAAGTGTCTACTATCTAATAATGCAATAAATGCTCTATCAGTACTTGATCTGATAGGCCTCCCCATTGCTTGAATGACAGAATTAATTGCTGGTTGCAACGAACCATATAGCCAACCCTTATTTCTTCCAAACTTTGCCTCTAAAAAGTCTTTAAGTGCATCAGAAAATACGCTTGGTGGTGCAACTGGGATGCCAATACATACTACAGCATCAAGAATATTGTTGTTATAATCAATGCCTTCTGAAAGTTTTCCACCAAACACACCTGCAAGCAATATTTTTTGTTTATTTTTACGATATTTTTCTAAGTCTGGTATTATTTGATCAATCTCAGATTTTCCCCATTCACTTTTTTCTTTAATCACTAACCTGTTGGGCCATCCCTCGTTGTCTATAAATTCGTCTAGTAGTTTGTAACTTGGAGCAAAAATGGCTATATGTCCTGGTGCTTCTTTTGCAACAGAATAGATATGTTCACATATTTTTCGTGTGTTTTCTGTTCCTCTTTGTTTATACCTTGTTGTAACATTTGTTGCAATTGAGATTGGTTTGTTGTGGTTTTCGAAGGGTGAAATATATTCTTCATATGTCACATTTTTGAGATTTGTTAGCCCCAAGATATCCGAATACATTTTTGGAGGATACAATGTTCCAGACATCAGGATTGATCCAGAAGATTCAGAGAAAATCGGTTTAGAAATTATACTGGGGTCAAGTAAATGGCACGATAGCCTACCATCTCGTTCATTATTGAAAACTAGAACTAATTCTTTTTTATTTCCAAATCTCAGGAGTATATCTACTAATGCAGAAATTCTCCAACAATCAAGTTCCTTATCATTTGCAGAATCACCCGGTTCAACAGTAACTTCTTTTAGCATTGCTGAAAATCTTGAAAGTGCAGATTCTGCAGAATTATTAAATTCATTTGGAATCATACTTTCTAAAAACACATTTAACAATTCAGTAGAAAAGACCCTAGTTTCATTTTTGTTATTATCTATTTTCATACTCCATTTGTTAAAATAATCACTTATGTTTTTTTCAAATTTTTTATAAGAGCTCATTAACCATTTCCAGTTTTCCTCTTCACGTTTTGTTTGAATGTCTCCCATAAACTCTTCAATTTCATAACGACCACCTCTCAAAATTCTTTTTGTTAATCTACGTTCAAGTCCCTTTCTTATTCGATTTGGTAAGTTGTGTGCTTCATCAACTATGATTATTATGTCTTCTAAAGCAACACCTAAACCCGGAAGTGAATTCTCTCTTATGATGTCTATGAATAAATGATTGTAATCACAAACAATTATATCTGCATCTTTTGCCGAATTTCTTAATACCTTCCATGGACAAAGAAATCGGTCTCTAGATTTTTTAATTACCTGATCAACATGTAAAGGTGTATCAAGAATCATTTCTTTGAGGTCTTCGTAGGCAATTTGTTTAATTCCTCCTGGTAATCCTTGTTCACAGTTGCACTTTCCTGAAAATAAATCTAATTCAACACACATTGATTGTCTCCCTATTATATCAACGCATTTTATATTTTGAAAATCAAGTGTATTATTTATGTCTTTAATTGTCTCAACAACAATTTTATGTTGTGATTGTCTACCCGTTAGGAAAAATATTTTTTTATTTATTGAATTAGATAGAACTTCTAATGCAGCTGCTAATGCTGCTGCTGTTTTCCCAATTCCTGTGGGTGCTGCTGCAAGGTGATGCCCCTTATTTCTTAGAGCCTTGATAGAATCTTCAAGCATTTCTTTTTGACCCTCTCTAAGGGTTTCATGCGCAAAAAATGGAGTTTGCTCAATATTATTCTGCTCTGGCACAAGCGGTTGTCATTGTCGATTGACCAAAAGGTTTCTTGGTAAAATGAGTGTAATTCATTGTTCAACTGGCTGCAGGAGGTCCTCCTCTAGAGCCACCACCCCCGCTGGGGGGAGCGGGGGGTGGTGGGGGGTTTGAATCTGAATTTTTCCTAGCTACGATTGAACGATTTAGAAGCCATGAGAAGTTCCGCCCTTGAGGAGAAGGGGGAGAATCATTCTCCCCCAACCCTCTTTTGTGCATCCCATCTCCCATTTGGCTTCCTCCTATTCAACTTTTGTATGAACGGTGTTTACTGACTTCATCGACAGCATTCTGTGCTCTCTCTTCCAATTTTGCCGTAAGATTATCTATTTGCTCGACAGATCTGTTTAGATAATCGTGGAGTGCAATTTTAATTATTGAATCTGCTTCATTTCCGGTAATTTGATAAAGTAATTTTAATTGTTTTCTAACTTCGGCACCTAATACGATACTTACTTTTGATTGACCGGGTAATTCTGGGGAATCTGCTAAGTAGGTTCCTAAAGCTCTACGGAGTAGATCACTTCTGTTTTTTACACCATCTAGACCAATTCTTTGGTCTATTGCTGCTAATTCGTCATCGGATAATCTCAGTGTAATTACGTTACTATTCCCGCTCATAACCCTGTCCTCTAACACTCTGACGTCAGAGGCAGTATATATAGATGTATTACGTATAGTATTACATTTGAAATACAAAAACAAAAAAAACCCTGATTTTTAGCATTTTCATTCTTCTTCGCATAATTAATTGACTATTTGTAATACAAATAAACTTATTGGCTTATTTTGGTAATGCTTAATTTCTTCCACAATCACATTTTTTTTGGCGTTTTAATCGACTGAATA
Organism: Methanobacteriota archaeon; assembly: GCA_002720275.1. Classification (GTDB taxonomy): domain Archaea; phylum Thermoplasmatota; class Poseidoniia; order Poseidoniales; family Poseidoniaceae; genus MGIIa-I. The sequence continues at coordinate 36,325 of PBHR01000034.1, read as the reverse complement.
ATAAGTTTAGTATGCGACGAAAGGATATGGTGTTTAATCTCGAACGTTCGAAATATCTGTATTATATGACTGTAGAAACTGCATTAGATGATGAAATAATAACTGGTGACGAATCACAAATCTTGTCAATACTTGGAAAATCATTAGATCTTGATGAAAATATACAAAATGAGATAATAAATTCATTGAAGGAAGGAAATGATAATTATTCATTTGATTTTGATGTTGTTGAAACACCAGGAGTTGGTGAAGCAAGTGCATATCAATCAGCATTAATTGGTGCATTAGACGATGAAGTGATTACTGAAGATGAATGGGCCTTACTTGACATATTAAGAGAACTAATGGCTATACAACCTAATCAGCATTCAATGATAGAACAGTCTATCCGTTCAAGGATTTCGGATTTAGATGAAAATGAGAATTTAATGAATAGATTAGATCGCTTTTTATCTAGGGGACTTTAAATTTCAAAATATTGTAAAAAACATTACAAGTCCATTTCTGCTGGAAGGATAAAACGAGATGTAGATATGATTGAGAAAATTTACGAAGAAATGTTATCTAGAGACCCAGACCAACCAGAATTCCATCAAGCTGTAAGGGAAGTTTTAGATTCTTTAGAACCTGTTTTAGAGAGACATCCTGAATTTGTTGAAGCCAATATTCTAAGTAGAATTATAGAGGCTGAGAGAATCATACAATTTAGAGTTCCTTGGACTGATGATGACGGGAATGTACATGTTAATAGAGGGTTCAGAATCCAAATGAATAGTGCTATTGGGCCATATAAGGGAGGTTTAAGGTTTCACCCAAGTGTTAATTTATCAATTTTGAAATTTTTAGCCTTTGAACAAGTTTTCAAAAATAGCCTTACAACACTTCCTATGGGTGGTGGCAAGGGTGGTTCTGACTTTGATCCTAAAGGTAAATCAGATTCAGAGATAATGCGTTTTTGTCAATCATTCATGTTAGAATTGAGTAGACATGTTGGTGCAGATGTTGATGTTCCTGCTGGTGATATAGGTGTTGGAGGTAGAGAAATAGGATATCTTTACGGAATGTACCGTAAAATTAGAAATGAATTTACTGGTGTTTTAACAGGAAAAGGGATGTCCTATGGAGGTTCATTAATCAGGCCTGAAGCAACAGGTTATGGGCAAGTCTATTTTGCTAGAGAGATGTTAAAAACAAGAGATGAAACTTTAGAAGGAAAGGTTTGTCTGATTTCGGGATCAGGGAATGTAGCACAATTTGCTGCAGAAAAAGCATTACAACTAGGTGCAAAAATAGTAACAATGTCAGATTCAGGAGGTTTTATTCATGATCCTAATGGATTTACTTTAGAGAAATTAGAATGGATAAAAGAACTTAAGAATGTTAGAAGAGGAAGGATTAGCGAATATGCAAATCAATTTGAAGGTGCTATTTACACGCCAGTAGATCATAATTTGGATTATAATCCCTTGTGGGCCGTTGATGCTGATGTTGCATTACCTGCAGCAACACAAAACGAAATAAATGGAAAAGATGCTGAAAACTTACTTGCAAATAATGTTTATGTTGTATCAGAGGGAAGCAATATGCCTTCAACACCAGAGGCAATAGAGCATTTTATTGAAGCAGGAATTTTGTATGCTCCAGGTAAAGCAAGTAATGCAGGTGGTGTAGCAACATCTGGATTGGAAATGTCACAAAATTCAATGAGAATGAATTGGACTAGAGAAGAAGTAGATGAAAAGTTAGATTCAATTATGGTTAGCATTCATGAAACTTGCGCAAGAACAGCTGAAGAATATGGCTATCCTGGGAATTATATGATGGGAGCAAATATTGCAGGATTCTTGAAAGTAGCAGATGCAATGTTAAACCAAGGTGTGGTTTGATTAGCGTTCTTTTTGCCAATTAATTGATGAATTTAAGAGATTCATGAGAACCATGGGTGTTTGCCAAAGTGATTCCGTGGAACGTCTTTTTCATGTTTAATATAATAATTAAATCCAGATAATACTGTATATAGATATTTTTTAAGCCTAGGTTTAACATATACAAAGAAGGGTATATAGGACAGAATACGGCCTCCTTTTGTAAAAAGGTATGGGAAAACTGTAATCTTTAAACTGCATTTTAGTTCTGAATGTTTTGTAAGTTCCCAAACAACATATGATTGAGGGCCACCATTTTTACCAATTAACAAATCATATCCTTTATTTGGATCCCAATTAATAAAATTTCTAATGTATTTAAGACCATTTAGGTAGATTAATTCATCTCGGTAATTACTTTGTTTCCAATTAATGATTTCATTTGACTTACAAAAAGGATGGCAATAATTAAGATGTCCAGGAGTACTAATCAATTCCCACATTTTTTCAATACTTATTTCATAATCCATTGAATATGAAACACTATGTCTTTTTTTATAATTTTTAATTTCCAAGAAAAACAACTCTGCTTAACTTAGATTGCTGTAGGAGCAACATGATCTCCAGATTTATCATCGGAAGAATTAATTCGATTCCATACACTACTCATGAGATAATCATGGCATTTTTTGCAGTACCTAAATTGTCTGTATGCTTCTCTAAATGAATATGCTTTTTTCCCTGTGGCAACTAAATATCCTTCTGGAGAAAGTCTACTAACTACGTCTCCATTATCGTCGCATCCAGTAACATCACAACAGGGTTCTCCGGACACAGATACAGGATAACAGGGTAAGATAAGAAACCTTGTATTATTCCTCGTCTTCATCAGGCTTTATCACAATTAAGGGTATATTTGCTTCTACAGAAGAACCTGGGGAACAATTTATTTCACTTACAGTGCCATTGATTGGGGCGTTAATTTCATTTTGCATTTTCATTGCTTCAAGAATCATACAAACTTGCCCTTCTTCAACTTTTGAGCCTATTTCAACTTCTATTGTAACTACTTTACCAGGAATTGATGAAGAAATCACACCACTTTTTTTACCACCTCTTGGAGATCTTTTTCTTGGTGCATTACTGGCTTGCCCTTCTGGTAGTTTTATTTTGAATGATTTCTCATTAACTATGACATTGTAATAATCCTCTTCCGAATCAATTGTTACATTAAACAATTCACCATCAACTTCAATTTCATATTCTTCTGAAATAAATTCACCTCCAAGTGGTGCGGGAACTATTCATTTCTCTTACTCCCCTTAGTCCCATTATTTTCCTTCTATGCTCAAAAGCCCAAACTTTTTGATTTTTTCTTCCTTGATTAAAATTATCATTCCCTTTATTGATATGTAATAAAAGTGCTGTTATTGCAGCAATTTTTTCTCTTTCTATTTCAGCCATATTAACAACTCACAACGGGATATTTCCATGTTTTCTTTCAGGCCTATTTTCTTGCTTATCCATGAGCATATTTAGTGCTAAACATAGTTTTTTTCTTGTTTCATTTGGATTAATGACGTCATCAATATATCCTAATGCGGCGGCCCTGTATGGATTTGCAAACGTTTCTTTGTATTCATCAATTAGCCTTGCCCTTTCTTCTTCAGAATTTCTAGCAGAATTAATTCTTTTTTTGTGAATTATTTGTACAGCCCCATCTGCACCCATTACTGCTAATTCTGCACTTGGCCATGCGATGTTATAGTCTCCTCTGATGTGTTTAGAACACATTACATCATATGCTCCACCATATGCTTTCCTCATAATTACAGTCAATTTAGGAACAGTGGCTTCTGAAAAAGCGAATAATAATTTTGCACCGTGTCTAATAATTCCACCCCACTCTTGTGATGCTCCAGGTAAGAATCCAGGAACATCTTCTAGTGTGAGTAAAGGAATATTAAATGCATCACAAAATCTAACAAATCTAGCTGCTTTATTTGAAGCATCAATATCTAAGCAGCCTGCTAAATGTAATGGTTGATTGGCAATAACACCAATTAAATTTCCATTTAAGTGTGAATAGCCAATAACAATATTTTTCGCCCATTCTGATTGAATTTCTAAAAATGCTCCATCATCTACAATTGATGAAATGACATTCTTTACATCATATGGTTGACTTGGATCTTCTGGAACTAAATCAATTAAATCTTCGCAAAGGCGGTTTGGATCATCATTATTCTTTTTTGATGGCGCTTTTTGAAGATTATTAGCAGGTAAAATAGAGATTAATTCTCTGGCAATTTCAATTGCATCTTCGTCATTTTCTGCTATGAAATGTGAAACACCGGATTTACTGTTATGGGTGGTGGCACCCCCCAAATCTTCGAAACTAACGATTTCATTTGTGACTGTTTTGATGACTTCAGGGCCTGTGATGAACATGTGTGCTGATTTATCAACCATTACAACAAAATCTGTAATTGCTGGAGAGTAAACCGCACCCCCGGCACAAGGACCCATTATCAAACTAATTTGGGGGATTACTCCACTAGCTCTTACATTTCTAAAGAAAATTTCAGCATAACTTCCAAGGCTTGCTACACCTTCTTGAATTCTAGCACCACCACTGTCGTTTAATCCAATTACGGGAACTCCAGTTTTCAATGCCATGTCTAGAACCTTACAAATCTTTAATCCATGCATTTCTCCTAGAGAACCACCATATACAGTAAAATCTTGGGCAAAACAATAAATCGGTTTCCCTCCTATTTTTCCATGCCCAGTTACTACTCCATCACCTGGAATTACGTTTTTATCCATGTCGAAATCTCTACATCGGTGTTCTACCAATGAATCAATTTCATGAAATGTCCCTTCATCTACTAATAATTCGAGTCTTTCCCTTGCAGTCAATTTCCCTCTTTTATGTTGTGCTTCAATTCTTGCAGCGCCTCCCCCTGCCTCTGCTTTGGCCTTTCTAGCACGCAAATCAGAAAGTTTGTTGTCATTAGGTGCCATTCTATCAGACCTAACAGAGAGCATAAGCCTCATATTGATTTTGTATGATAGTTATAAATTAACAATATTAGATGAGAATCAAATAAACTATTTGAAAGAGACCATCTATGGTATATCATGGATGAGCGGTTACGCATAATAATTGCCAAGCCGGGCCTTGATGGACACGATAGGGGTGCAAAGGTTGTAGCACGTGCATTAAGAGATGCAGGTCACGAAGTTATTTACACAGGCCTTAGAAGAACTCCAGAAGAGATTGTTAGAACTGTAATCGATGAAGATGCAGATTTTCTTGGGCTTTCTTCATTATCTGGTGCTCATAATTTTTTAATTCCAAAAATAGTTGAATTGCTTGTAGCTTCAGATTGTAATGATGTGATTGTATTTGCCGGAGGTATTATTCCAGAAAAAGATAGGGGGAATCTGTTTTCTAAAGGCGTTAGAGCGATTTTTGGACCAGGGACTTCTAGCACTCAGATGTCAGACTTTATTGGTTCAGCCGTAAAAAGAAGAGATGAATCATTGCCAGTGGGTTGTGGTGAAGATTCAGATTGGCATTGGGATTAGCGAAGTGTTATGATGGATTTAATTAAATTAAAATCTGGTGATCGTAGAGCATTATCCAAAACAATTAGTATGATCGAAAGTGGAGAAATTAATAGTGCTATAATTAAAGAAAAGTTTCCTAACATAAAAACTGCTGAAATTTGGGCTATAACTGGTTCACCAGGAGTTGGGAAAAGTTGTATTTGTGAATATATTATTGGTGACTGGTTGAAAAACAATCAAAAAATAGCAGTTTTAGCTGTAGACCCTTCTTCTCCTTTGAGTGGAGGTGCATTGTTAGGTGATAGAATTAGAATAAATAATTCAGACAATTCAGATAATATTTTCTTTAGGTCTTTGGCTACAAGAGGACAGTCAGGAGCAATTCCGAGTAATATTAGTGACATATTGGATCTGCTGTCTGCTTTAAATTTTGAAAAGATATTGATTGAAACAGTAGGAGCAGGCCAGGCTGAAGTCAGGGTTGCTGCGGTATCTCAATATTTGTTATTGGTGGAAGCCCCTGATTCAGGAGACATGCTTCAAGCAGAAAAAGCAGGGTTAATGGAACTAGCAGATATTTTGTTGGTAAATAAATCAGATCTTGAAAGAGCAAATGAAAAAGCAGAACAATTGAGTTTAGCATTCCAATTGTCAAGTAATCATTCACCTCCAATTTTAATGGTGTCTGCCAAACAAAATTCAGGCTTTGAAGAATTGTTTTTAGAAATGGAAAAACTTTCAAAAAGTGGTAAAAATCATAAAATTAAAAGTAGAATCTCATTATCTTTTGCTTGGGAAAATTTACTTTGGAATCATAAAGATGTGAGTAAGGTTCTTGAAAAATTAGAATCAGAACAAATTACTCTTGATGAAGCAATAAATCATTTGAAAGAGGAGTTGTAAAATGATTAATTCAGCAGGTCGTGCACATCTTGAAAATACAATTGGTGGTAAAAACGGTCATGTTTTTAGAAGGTTAATCCATGTTTCAATGTTAGTGTTCCCTTTTGTTTATTATTGGTATGGGGATCACATCGCTGAATATTTAACAACTGTTTTGGAAAGAGATATTTCTAGAGAATTTGTCGTGACTTCTCTTTTGATATTTATTGTGATTGTTGAATTAGGAAGGCTATTTTTCGGAATTACAATTTTCGGTCAAAGAGAATATGAGAAAAAACAAATTTCGGCTCTTGCGTGGGGTGGAGTATCGGTTTGTATTTGTTTTTTATTTGCGCCTCTTGGAGGTTATAAGGAAGCATATATTGGTTTACCAATAATTTTTACAATTTCAATCGTAGATCCCTTATTAGGAGAATCCCGCAAAATTTTAGATTCAGATAAATTAATTATTTCAATTGCATTAGTAGTGTCCTTTTTAATTTGGTTTTTAAGCTCAATTTTTCTTGAAACACCTCTGTGGTGTTCCTTAATAATGCCTCCATTAGCAATAATGGCAGAATGGCCTTCTTTGAAATACATTGACGATAATGCTACTATGATTCTTGTTCCACTAATTGCTTCTTTAGTATTAATCTAGGGTTAAAAACTTAGTATTGTTGAGTTATATTTACATAACGTATTCTTTACGTTAGTAATATGTCAGACAACAATACAGAAGATAATCCTCGTGAACCCACTCAAGGGTTATACTTATTTGCGTTTATATTTTCTTTTGCGGCAATGTGTTACATTATTGTTACAAAAGGAAACTTCTTAGTTTGACTACGCTCATTGTGAGTGATTTTATGTGCAGTATAGGTATTATGCTCGGCTCTCCTGAGGGGGATATTTTAAAGAAAATTAATGAATTACAATTTCATAGAGGCCCTGATGGTTCAAATATTTGGTATGACGAAAAATGCGGACTCGCTCACAATAGATTAGCAATAGTTGATGTCAAAGGGTCTTTTCAACCAATTATTTCAGATGACGGAGCAGTTTTAGTTCATAATGGAGAGATTTACAATCAAAATCACATTAAGAAGGAAACTGGGATTTATAATTGGAAAACTAAGGGCGATAGTGAGTCAATATTAGCACTTTATAGTAAATATTCAAAGAAGAAAAGTTTTGAACAAATTAAAGAAATAAATACAAGTTCAGGAATTCTTGTATCTAGAGGTTTCAATTCAGAGAACAATCCAGCAACTAGGCATAATGAATGGGTTAGTAAATTAGATGGGATTTGGGGATTTGCAATTTGGGATTCAAAATGTAATGAATTAATCCTCTGTAGAGATCCTATGGGAGTAAAACCTTTGCTTAGAACAATGGTTGGTGACTCATTGTTAGTGGCTAGTGAATTAAAGGCATTTACAGCACATCCAGATTATATTCCAAAATTTGATTATAATGCTTTAAATTTAAGATTAGCGTATGAATACCCGCTTGATCGTACAACTCTACTTGAAGGTGTAAATCAGGTTGGTGCTGGAGTTATAGAAACTTGGAGTCTTGACAAATTAGGGCGTCCGGTTTTAACAGGAATCTCCAAATATTCGAATAATACTAATGAATTGAGCCATAGTTGGACTCCTAATAATAAAATTCCAGATTTGCTTAATAGTTTCAAATCGAGTTTAGTTGACCGTTTAATGTCTGATGTACCATTAGGAATCGTTCTTTCTGGGGGTTTGGACTCTAGTTTGGTAGCAGCTTTAGCTCGTGATGCGGCAAAAGAAGCTAATAAACCAGTCCCAGAATGTTGGACAGTTGCAGATTCAGAAGACAATTCAGATTGGGTTGCTGCAGAATTAGTTGCTAAAAAATTTGATTTGAAGCATCATCAACATATATTAGAAGAGAAATCATTTGAAAAGACATTATCAAAATTAGTTTGGCATGGAGAAGATTTAGATGTGACTGTTCTTTTTTTCCAGCCCTTGTTTGAAAAAATGTCAAAACATGTTAAAGTGGGGTTATGTGGACAAGGAGCAGATGAATTACATGCAGGATATCCAAGGTATAAGGATTTAAAGAAACATTCAAATTTAATAAAAAGTAGATTGGAATTAATTGATTATAATATTGACCAGGACGATTTAGGATTACATGCGCCTTGGAATTCTAAAAGATTATTACCAGAAGAAGATTTTTCATCACTAGAATCCACTTTAGATTTTGAGATGGAAAGAGGCCAACTTACAAATTTTCAATTAAGGCTTGTAGATAGGCATTCTATGGCTCATGCATTAGAAGTTAGGGTTCCTTTTTTGGGGAAATCGCATTGGGGTGAGTCAAAACAGATACCTCTTAATTGGCGACTCTCAAAAAATGCATCTCATGGAGAAGAAAAATTGGCTTTAAGGCATGCAGCAAGATTAACAGGGCTACCAAAATCGATTACGGATAGACCAAAGTTGCCTGCTGGAAAAGCAACAACCCCCTCTTTGTTTGAGGATTTTATTTCTTCGCATAATTCATATCTTGAAATTTTAATCAAAAGATACCAAAATCAAAGTAAATTGTTATCATATCAACCAGAATTAGCATTAGGTTTAGGTTTATTTGAGGTTTTATTTGTGGAAAATTATCAAACAAATATTAGTAATAAAACTGTGGATCAGATTCTAAGCAGATTAGTGTAGGTGTTCTCATGTTGGATTCTTTTTATGAAAATTTACAAAAAAACCGTGATGAATTAAATGAATGGTTTTTGAAAAATTATGCAGAAGTGGAAATGCCGTTTTATGGGAGTGTAGATGTACGTTTTTCTAATTGGAAAGTCTCTGTAGTAGATGCAAATTATTTTCCTGCAGGATTTAATAATTTGTCAGCAGGCTCCATCCCGGATTTATCAGAATCTCTCAAAAAATTTTTATTGGATAAGTTTGGTGAAATTAAACATTTACATCTTTTTCCAGAATCGCATAATCGAAATCTTGGTTATGTTGAGAATCTTTTAAGATTAAAAGAAATTATTGAAAATGCAGGTTACAAGGTTACAATAGGTTCTCTTGAATTGAATCGATATGCTCTTTTAGAAGGAATTAATGACGATTTAAGAATTGATAAGGTATCAATAAATAGTAATGATGAATTAGAGATTGAAGGAAAAACACCAGATTTAATTATTTTGAATAATGATTTAACAGCAGGAGTGGTCCCTGGTCTTTCAGGTTTAGTTGAACCTTCAGTTGAAATGGGTTGGCATAAAAGAAAAAAGTCAGAACATTATTTCCAACTTAAATTATTGGTCGAAGAGGTTTCTAAGATTTTAGACCTCGATCCTTGGTTATTGATGCCAATGTGGTTTGTAAGTGAGAATAAATGTTTAGAATATGAAGAATGTACTAATAAGTTAGCCATAGAAATAGATGAACTGATTGAAAAGATCAGAAATAAATATGAAAAATATGGTATTGATTCAGAACCTCAAATTTTTATTAAGAATGATAAAGGCACATATGGTTTGGGAATTATTTCAATTAAGTCGGGTGAAGAAATTAAGAATTTATCAAAAAGGAAAATTAAAAGATTAACTTATGGGAAAGGAGGCACATCTGCAGAGAATTTCTTAATCCAAGAGGGCGTTCCAACTGCTCTAAGTAGTAATTCATCTATTCTAGAACCCGTTGGTTATTCAATTGGGGGTAGAGAACTTGTTTGGTTTTTTAGATCTAACAGCAAAAAAAATGAGTTTGAAAATCTAAATACTCCCTCTTCTAAATTTTTATTACCTGATGAGGTAAATAAAGAAATATTAGAAAAGAGAAAACTTGATTGGTATGATTTAGTGTCTAAATTATCCTTTATTGCTATGGGTAAAGAATTAAATTAAGTATAATTATTACTCTTGTTCATTTGCATTGTCAAAACTTTCCATTCCTACAATTTCATAATTTGATGGAAATAATGCTATTACAATGCCAGAAATCAAACATATTGTGGCCCATAACCAATTAGCTTTAGTAAATAATTCTAGGGAAATTGCGACTAATAAAAGCCCCCCGATATTTGAAGTCCAAACTAAACTTTTGAAAGTAGAGAGGCTTACTCCTTTTGTTTCTTTATTTCGCACAGGGCCAAACTCTCCACCAAATCTTTGAGCGTCTGTTTTCTTTACCAATGTAATCACCTTTCAATCATTGTAATAGCGTCAGTTGGACAAATTAGTACACATAATCTACAACCTGTGCAATCTTCTCTGATGATTTTCGCCTTTCGATTGGATGATACTTCAATTAGTGGATTCTTTAGAGGTTTTGAGTACATATCAATTGCATCATCATCACAGACTGTAGGGCATTGGTCGCATCCAATGCAGGCATCTTCATTAACAAAAGCAACCATTTCTTCCCCTCCTTTTATTTTCCCCAATTTTTCATCTTTAGCTTGATTCATAACTCTTTCAATACGAATTTGTTCTAACTTAAGTCGTGTTTTCAACTCTTCACTAGTTGTCATTTTAATCACTTTAAGCATTATTGATTTAAGCACTAATTGCGGTGGTTTCTTTCGTGTTTACATCTAAGAGTTCTTTATTTTTCTTTTCATTCACCTGATTTGCTAAAAATGTAACAACATCTAAGATTTCAAAGTTATGGGTTGGATCACCTTCAAATTTAAGACATTCAAAGTGGCTAACACATTTTGGACAAGAAGTTAACATTACATCTGCACCAGTGGCTTTAACTTCTTCAAACCGTTCTAAACGAATTGTTCTACTATTTTCATTACATGCCATCATGCTTGAAACCCCACAACATAATCCATCTTCGCCATGATGCTCCATCTCCACTAATTCAACACCGTCTACATCTTTAATCAGATTTCTTGGCTCTTCATATAATCCTATTTGTCTGCCTAATCTACAAGGGTCATGGTAGGTAACTGTGGTTTCTTCTTCAGTTTTCAAATTCATATTAAATCCATTTTCAATTAAAAATTCAGTAGTGTGCATAATTTTTATGTCTTCTAATTCATAATCTTTAGCAAAAGTTCTGAAACATTCAGCACAACTACTTACCAAAGTATCGATTCCACTTTCTTTTAATTTCTTTTCGTTGTATGATTTTAATTTTTCAAATACTTCTGTCATTCCTTGCCATTTTTGATCATGACCACAGCATTTTAAGAAATCTCTACCTAGATAAGTTACTTCTTCGCCCATTTCTTCAAATAATGTAAATGCAGATGTCGTACTGGCTCCTAGATTCATAGTCCCCTCATTTACATGACTAAATACCATTTCTTGATCAATAAAATCCACACATCCAGGGTAATAGCCGATATTTGAATCAATGGGGTATTCCTCAACAGAGATGAATTTTTCATCTGCACCTTCATCAATTTCAGCATTTAGAACAGCTCTTAAAATTGTGTGTGGTATTTCAGCTTCTGGTGCAACACCAACCGTTAATGATCTTCTTATGTCTACATATGAATCATAATCTACTAATTGAGGACAAACATTTGTACATGCTGAACATGTAAGACATGTATACATTGGAACTCCATCATCTTCATTATTCCACGTGTTGTAAATTATGTTTAATTTATCTCCAGCATTGAAAAGACGTACTGGGCATGCATCATCACAAAGATCACAACCGTAGCATTTATTCATTTCATATTCATACCCTCTTGCCATCCCTCTAAGCACAACATATGCAAGAGCTCCAAAAGTAACCGATGGTATGAATAGTGAGTAAATTAATTTAGCATCAAGACTTTTTGGATTCTTTTTGTAACCAGGATTTAGAAGCATGCTGTAAGAAGATTCATCCTCTTCAGTAGTTAGGTTTACAGATTGACCTTCCATTGTGTGCCCCTCATTGTAAATCAATAATGGTTGGAAGGCCGAAATGCTTGCAGTGTAATTTGTGTAAATTTCTGAGCCAGATTCGATGTCTTCAGGATCTATAATTAATTCCCATGTATATTCTCCAGGTGTTACAAATTTTTCAATATCTAATGAACAATCAGATGAAAGAACTTCTTCTGAATTTTTGTAAAGCACAAAAGATGAAGTTACTGTTCCAGCATTACGAATGCTTGTTTTTGCGCTACAACTCATTTTTATTGGTACACTATCAAGGCCCATATTTGTGATTGTAAAACTTCCTGAGGTTTCATTTTCAGAATTACTAAAACTTTCTAGGATTGAACCTTCGGTTGAAAATGTGTTAATTTTCAAATCTTCATTTTGATGGTGATTCGAATCTAAAAAGTCTATGAAATATTCATTAGTTGGTTGATATAATGCATTTTTATAACTCGAACTCATTTTTGCTGTGATTATATCACCTTCTACAGCCCATTCATTATCATATTCTATGACATAATCAAGTGGTTGATCATACATTTTTTCTAATGTTTCGATATCATCCATTGCACCAAGGCCTTTAACTTCCCAAAAACCTCTTTCATAGTAATCATAAGTAGAAACACTAACTAGAAGTGCAATTACAAATCCACCAATAATCAAATTTTTACTAATTGTTGGTGTTGTCCTAGCGCCGATACTATTGACCAAGAACATTCTTGCAGCAAAATAAATCAAAATCCAAATTAAAATACCCGTTAATATCCAAGGTATTGCATTGAAAACTTCCGCAAGCCATGGTTCTCTTACTCCACATATTAATTCTCCGTGGTCCACTCCGCAAGAATCAGTTCTATTCTTACCATATAAATCTAAGAAGATGTTTATTGAGAATACGCTGATAAACCATACATGTGCCAAATAGATTACACCTGCAGTTGCAAACCAAGGATCTTCAACACCTCTTTTTGCAGTTCCTCCAAGAATCGGAGGCAATGCAAGAATCCCAACAGGTAATCCCGTCAGCATAATCCCCCATGCTCCAGCATTCATTGGGTAAATAGGTTGGTTGAAGAAATCTCCAATAGGTCCTAAAGGCACGTCAAATTGTGGGAGATATTCTCCCCATCTAAGGTAACCGTAACTGAAAAGAACGTACCAATCAGGGAAAACAAAACCTGCTTGAGCAATAGGGTCGGCAGCAGAGTGTAATGGAGGAGGTATGAGGTATGAATAGAAAGAGAGGGTGGCAATTATTGATAAAAATATAATAGTATCTCTTAATACTTCATGAGGCCATAATAAATGACCCATAAAAGTTCTTTTTCTGATTTCGGAATCTTCGGATTCTAGTAATCTTTCTTTTTCATTCATGTAGGTTTCAGCAACTCTACCCAAATTACCTAATAATCCCATACTATTTCCACCTCAATGCGGTTCCGCAATCCCCTGTACCCAAACGATGAATAAATGTACAATAATCAATGTAGTTACTATTACAGGTAAAATAAATACGTGTATGAAATACATCCTAGTAACAGTTGCTCCAGAAAGAGAAGTACCTCCAAACATTAATGTTGCAACTTGTGGTCCAACAAGTGGTGTTGCAGCAGCCATGTTAATTCCAATTGTTGCTGCACCAAAAGCCAAAGCATCCCATGGAAGTAAATATCCAGAATAACCAAAAAAGATTGTGAAAAACATTAAACCAACACCTATAAGCCAATTTAATTCTCGAGGATTTCTATAAGCGCCTGTAAAATATACTCTGCACATATGTAAGAATACAGATGCAACCATGAAGTGTGTTGCCCAATGGTGAATTGATCTTATGATGTAGCCAAACGGCAATTCCAGCATGATGAATTGCATTGAAGCATAGGCAGGAGTTGGGTCTAGTTCAAGGTCTCCGCCAGGGACATAGTATATTCCCAAAACTGTGCCAGTAATTACTAGTATTATGAATGCTAAAAATGAAATACCTCCTAAACAATAAAGAGGATACCAATACCAAATAATTTTCAATTTATATTTTTCAGCATGTGTAAGTGGTAATTGTCTGTGCATTGTGTAGAATGTATCTCTACTCATTGCCCAATAATCTTGTAGTCTGAAACGAGTATCTAACCATGAAAACACCCATAAGAAAGATCTTTCAGCAACCCCCATTTTTCCTGATGATTCAACAGCTCTAAGGATTTCTCTTCTAGGGGTTTGATCATTTTCTTTACGCAACGTCAGTGCAACTAATACACAAACAATTGCTATAAATATCCAAAGAACCCAAAACATCGTATTCATCATTTCACCTCAATCACAATATGTTAACCAGTCGATGTAGTCAATCATCCCTTCAATGACTCCCCCATTAATGTATGCCGGAATCATTGGTATTCCTACTGGTGCAGGACCTCCTACTTTTTTAATTCCAGCATAAGTAAATGTTTGTCCATTTGCACGATTTCTATTTTCGTTCAATTCTAAAGCAGTGGGGTCAAATCTACTGCTATGGCAAATACAAAACAATTTGTTCCCTCCTTCTTCAGTACCTCCCGGTGCCCAACTATCTTCTGTAAAATTATTACTCACTAATTGCCAACCGGGGATACAACAAAGATGTGGGCATCTTCCAAATGAAATTAACACCCCCGATTCGGGATTTAGTATTGGGTCTTGTTCAGATAAATCTTCAAAGTGTCCTACGTATTTACCTGTGGCATCATAACCTTCACCAAATTGGTATCTTGGAACATTTATTTCCAAAGCCTTTGATTTGTTTTCTTGATGGGGGGTATAAACCACATTTACTGGAACACCATTCCAGATCCCTGAAGCACCAGCCATGCCAGAAACACTTTTTGCAGCTTCAGCTGTGAATTCATCTAATTTCATTTCTTGCAAATGTTTTGAACCATACCATGCATCGTCTTCTCTTCCCTTTGCCCAGTATTTCACGGCTAAATCACCGCCACCACCACCTCCACCAGGCATTAAAATAGCTGCAAAACCAATAACTCCAAAAGTTGCCGCAAGTACACCAGCGGCTGTATTGAACCCATATCTGATAAATTGTCTTCGGTCTATTACAGAACCAAGGATTTCTTTGCTAGATTCATTTTTTCCAGGAATTTTGAATTCGAAATTTTTACCCATTAAATCACCTATACCTTGTATTCATGCCAGTCTTTTTCATGTTTTCTTCTAGAGTGTTCTGGAATAAATTTGTTTCTTTCATGTTTTACTACAATTAAATCTGGTAAAACCCATTTTTGATATACAATACCCATTATTATGATTGTAGTTATTGTGATGAACATGTGGTATGATAATTGTTGAGGATCCCATCCATTCATCAGGCCATACATCATTGTTCCTGACCAATAGGTAACCCAGAAAATCCCCCAAATAAAAATCAATGAAACTAAGGCACTGCCACCAGAGGGAGAAATTGATGCTTTAATTACTGTGCCAGGTTCGGCTTCTGTAAAGACTCCAAAGTCAACGGCTTTTTGAAAATCCTCTTTTTCTAAATTGACACCTTCTAGAGCTTTTTTGGCATCCTTGACATTAATTTTTCCAAGGGATACATCATGGAGTAATTTTTCTAGCAAATCATTGGCCACTATTGGTCCCCCCGTCTCATGTGTTTATATCTTAACCGTAGTAAATTTGTTCTACCGGTGTATGAGTGACTGAATCCATACCTGAGCATAAAACCTGAAAAAATGATTACGACAATTACCGCCCCAAATCCAAGTAATCCAAGCCAATGCGCTCTAAAAGAGGCACCCATGTCATGCAATTCAACATGACCTTCGTGTGCAGCAGGAGGTTCAACATTACCGTCACCGGAAAAAATAGTCCGAATTGAGTTCAATACTTTTTCAGGAGTTCCTTCAGAACTTTCAGGTATGTGGAATGTTAATCTGTTCCACATATCTCCTAAATTTGCATCAGCACCATTCACACTATTCAGTGAAATCCAAAAAGTAACTTTTCCCGTATTTTCTTCTGGTGCAGTCCAAGTGATTAACCAGGCTCTATCTCCAACTTTTGCACCTTCTTCTGTGTGCGTAAGTGTTAGTGAGTTATCTTCGTAATTTTGCACAAGTGTTTCAAAACCTTCTGCTGCACCTAAAATACCTGCATCAGCTAGCATTGAAAAACCTCCGGTATTCCCAGATCCCATTTCTGGCCCACCAATTACTTCTAGGCGCATGGTATATGTTTCTCCAGGGACGTAGGCAAATGGCACATCATCAATAAGTGCAGTCACAGAGTTGCTAGGGGCAGTCCCATGGCATGTACAACCATCTTTTGCCACATCTTCAGGCCCTCCTCCTGATGTTTGGTCAAGCCCAACACCTCCGGGTAAAGAGGATACTGGGGCTGCCAACAATAATAGCGTAAAAACAACTAAAAAAGAGGATATTTTTTGGTTTACAGAGAACATCCCTTCACCTTATGGTGCGGCCACTTTATTTGACCCAATAAACGTTATTAGTTAACAATGAATTTTAGACCTAGAATTAGAGTCAAAAATAAAACTCAAAAACGCACAAAGGTCTAATGCCCATCAATGTTACGAGGTGATGATGAGTGACCGCGCTTTTCACAATATTTACAACCTTAGCGACGAGCAATTAGAAAATTTAGATAAGGCCGAAGAGATGCTTGAATCTCAACATTTGAATAGTGCGGAAAAATTGTTATTAGACATGTTAGAAAAATCACCTAAATGCATACCTGTATTGAATAATTTAGGAGTTCTTTACGGAAAATATTTTCTTGAATATGAAAAGGCAATTTCTTATTATAACGAAGTTTTAGACTTAGAACCAAGCAATGAATGGGCAAGGAATGAAAGACGTAGATATGAAAGATATCTTAACTATTAATCTCTGGTGAAACAATGGACAGTCATTCTTTACTTATTTGCGGAATTGGAGGCGTGGGTTGTAACTGGGCCAAAAATTCACATAAAAAATGTAAAAACTTGTCAGACTTATTACTTATTGATGGCGACTCGAGATCTCTTGACGAATCCGCAGAAGGACATTTGTTGTCGTTAGGCGACTCAAATTCTATAGAGGGTTGTGCTGCTTTAACTCCACTCGCATCACAAAGAATGTTGGCAAATGCTCCATTAACGGCTAAAGTACTTTCTGATGCTGAATTAGTTGTGTTGTTAGTGGGGCTTGGAGGAGGTAGTGGTTCTGGTGCGGCAACTGAATTTGCCCGTCAGGCTAGACTTTCGGGATGTTTAACAATTGCAATTGCAGGTTTGCCTTTCGAATGCCAACCATTAAGGAGAAAAATTGCGAAAAAAGCTCTTGATGAATTAAGAAAATCTACTGATGTTTGTGTTCAGGTTTCATTAGAAAGGTTGGCAATAAGATCTAGGGAAAGGGGTTTAGATTGGCAGAAAGAAAGTGGGTGGATTGAAGATTTGGCAACAGGTGTGATACAAACATTAGCAAAAGTAGGTTTAATTAATCTAGATTTAATGGATTTAAGATCAATTGTTTCAAGAACGGGTGGTTCCACTATGTTTGTAGCACAAGGGGATCCAAACAACCCTCAAGAATTATTTTCAAAAACTATGAGGTCTCCACTAGAAGGAGTTAGTATGTCTGGAGCAAAAGGTTGTTTAATTCAAATCGAAGGTGGCTCAGATTTAACCCTTGGTCAGGTTGATGTGGTTGCTGAAGAATTTACTAAGGGTTTAGATGAGGATGCGCAAGTTATTTTTGGTGCTAGAGTAAGTGAGGAATTAGAGGGTTTGGTAAGAGTAGTTGCTGTATTAAGTGGGTTGCCCTTAAATGAGTTATAGTCTTGAAGTAAGGAAATCTTTACATGATTGTTTGTGCATAGCCATCAAGGTAATCCAGGTTACAAAATGTCCTATTGCAAAAATACTTGAAATATTGCCTTCTAAACCAACTGCTAACATCGTTACACTTCCCGCATATCCGAATGCAAAAGCAATACCCCAAAAAAGGACATTTTCCGAAACAAATAAATTATAATTTTTAGTCATGCCTTTAGAAGAAATAGCCCAAATAGACATGATGACTGTAAAAATCATCAAGATAATTTCTTCAAAAACATTAAACACATCAATATCTGTTGATACAAGCCTTCTATAGACGCTAAGTAAGTGCCATGATGCAAATAAATGCAATGCCAAACCCCAAACAAATTCAATTTTTTTGCCGTCTTTTCTTTTCATTAATTTTTCTCTAGAATCTTTAGAATACCATAGGATAAAGCCCTGCGTGATTGAAACAAGGATTATGATGATCGGCACCCCTTTTGTACTGTTTAAATCTTCTCCAGTTCCAAAATAACTTAACATTATTGAAGATACAATGGTTACAATTATTGCAACAATAATTAATTGTGTAATTGTATTTTTCTTTGAATCAAATTCTGTTTCTTGGTTGTCGATTGCGATGTTGTTATTAATCCATAAATTTAGTGAGTTTTTGTATGATAATGCTTGCGATGCACTCCAGAAAACAAATAAAGCTGCTAGTAATATTGGTAAAAATTCACCTACATTAGAAAGTGGTTTGTTTTCACCCATTAATAGCGATAGGCTGATAAAAATAAATGTAGAAAGGAACATTGGAATTGCTGTCATTTTCATATTTGAAAAAATATAATTTAGAATTTTAAAAATTGGTGAATTGATTTTTTTATTTTCAGAAAATACTGTGCTCTTTTCAAGGTATGGCCTTGTTTTTTCATTTAAGCCCATTAATGCAGTAATTACATAACCAGACATAAGTGAAAGAAATGCTATTGCGCTAATATCTGGTGACAAAATACTTTTTTGACTCAAAATGTAGAGTGTTGGTGCGAAAATAATGATAGAAAAAATATGCCCTCTTCTTTCTTTAGCAAATAAATCTTTTAAAATACTCTTGAGTGTGACTTTTTCTATTTCAGCACTTTTCATCGAAGAGATTTCTCCCATTAAACCTCCGTGGAAGTCGGCAAGTTAAGATACTCGCCCTTTAACGACATATATAATGCCGAAAATTAGTAAAGCAGCACGAGGCAAACATCGTTGGCTTGGTTTAGTTTTTTCTGAAAATTTTTTAGAAATTGAAAGGTTGAAAGATGAAATTGATGTCCTCATAGAAAATAAATCTTTCAAATTATATGATTTTACTATTGATGGTTTTAAGGGTTCATGTATAATTAAAATTAAATTAGAGGATTATGATTTTGTAAGAAAAAAGTTCAATGAACATTCTGGAGAAATTGTCTCTATTACCTCTTCCGGGAAAATAAGGCTTGTGAGATTGAGAATTACTGATTATTTTCAGCGGCAGATTGATGATTGAATTCAGATACGAGCAAATATGGGAGGAGGATCTGCACCAGAAGTTAAATTACCCGATGTTGGTTTGGTATTCGGTATAAGTTTACTTATTGGTTATATTTTGATGACAATTAAGTCCGGTTCAAATTTTTCAGAAAATTTAATTTCAAATATCTTTATGATATCATTAGGCGTTGGGTTAACTGTATATGGGATATATTACGGAATCTTGCTTGAAAATAGTCAAGAGCAAGAAATTTTAGATGCTGAATTAATTAAATGATATTTTTTCCCATTTTAAATTATAACTCTCGTCACATTTCTTTTCCGAATTCAAATTATTATTTGTTGAAATCAAATTTATTCCGCCATCTGCCAAAAGTCCATTGATTTGATATTTTTTTGAATCTATTATGATGAAATGGGTTTTATTGAATTTTTCCATCGATAACCACCAGTTGTTAATTATCTTTGAATCTTCATCTTTATTTACGCCTTCGTGTTTTTCAAATTTCGATGCAATTGATGCATGCATTACTCTTGTCCATTTTTCATTATTTATCAACTTAAACTCATCTAATGAGGTTGTATTGGGTAATTTTGATTTTATCATTAGAGATTCATCTCTTAAATTACATCCAATTCCAATTACGCATTTAGTTTTAGAGCCCGTAGTTTTTGCCTCACATAATATCCCAGCTATTTTTTTATCCTCTAGCATTATATCATTTGGCCATTTAATTGAAATGTTATTTTCTAAAAATTTTGCCATTGATGCATAATCAAATGTTGGCAATTCGTCACCATTTATTGCAGCGATAGATTCAATTAGAGCTAAAGCTGCTTTTGCTTGAATTATTTGTGGTGTAGAATCTTCAAGATCAATTAACCAGCTTCCGCACCAACCTCCTTTGAAATGTATCCAATTATTTTTTCTTTGGCCTCTGCCCTTGGTTTGATTCTTTGTTGTTGCTAGAGTTCCGATGGGTAAGTTGGATTCTAGCAAGTAAGTATTTGTCGACTTAACTTCATTTAAATCTATATTTTCAATAAAAAACCACGGTTTCCAAATTAATGTTGCATGCAATTTTTCACCATCTTCAAGGATTTTTTGATTAATGCTTTTACAAGCCCAACCAAGATTTCTACATTCTGATGATAATATTCTTCCCGGTCCTTTATCGCTGTGAATTAAAATAACAACCCCTTCTTTAGATAGAGCGTTTTCATAATCTATTTTTTTTAATAAAATTTCATGTAATTTTTGGTTTCCAATATTTGATAGTGAGGCATCTTCCAAAGGCCCTAACAATTCATTTTCATTTGGTTTTTCAAGGTAGGGTAAATTCCACAAAATCATGTCAAAAGGACCATTTTTAAATATTTTTGATGTAGTTTCAGAATTTGGCTCTATACCTCCTTCTATAAATTTTAAATCTGTAAAATTATATTTTTTTGCAAGCCCTCTACTAGTTGCAATTGCAAGAGGATTAATGTCACATCCAAGAACGTCCCAACCTAATGATTTAGCAAAGATAGAGATTAATCCCGTTCCACAACCGATTTCTAATAATTTTCTTCCACCTCCTGATCCAAAATTCAATATCGTATTTGCTAATAGATTAGTATCTTCTCTTGGTGGATAAACGGTACTTGGTATGGTAAGAGAATATTTTTCACCTAATGGTGATGACCATGTATGTTTTTTAGGCGAAAAAAGAGTTCTTTTTATTTCATTTTCAACATATTTCATAGTTACACAGCACCCTTTTTTTGGTTAATTTCGTTGCCGACAAAAGTTGCTACCAATAGTTAGCCTTTTAATCCCCCCTTAGGTCGGACCCTTGCCCATGTATCTCAATTGGGCCTGTAGCTTAGTCAGGTAGAGCGACGGGCTTTTAACCCGTCGGCCGCGGGTTCGAATCCCGTCAGGCCCGCTCACCTGCGCTTCTGGCCTTGAGAGAAATATGGTGCGGGGTGAGGTATTATGGTTGTAAAAAGTGCTACAAAGAAGCGCTTGACTGAACTAGGAGTTCGCGAAGAACTAGCACACAAATTAGCCACTGATAGAAACATGGCAGCCATTAAACAAATGTCAAGTGATGACATTGCTAAAGCATGTGGTTTGTCTCGTGATGATGAAGAGCTTCAAACTGTGTTAAATGTTCTACAAGAAGTTGGTTCAAACAGGCGAAGGAATAAAAGTCGAAAAATAACAATTAGTATGAAGGAAATTGATTTAATTGATATGCCAGAGCATGAAATTAAATTTAATCCGTTGAATCATGTATTGGTTCCTCATCATGAATTGGTCCCAATTGAAATGGAATTGGAAGAATTAAGCCCTTGGGATTTAATCAGAGTCGATTTCGATGGAACTGAAAGATTGGCAAAAGAGTTATTGCCAAAAATTCTAATTACAGATCCTGCGATTCAAGCAT
Organism: Methanobacteriota archaeon; assembly: GCA_002720275.1. Lineage (GTDB taxonomy): Archaea > Thermoplasmatota > Poseidoniia > Poseidoniales > Poseidoniaceae > MGIIa-I. The sequence continues at coordinate 14,341 of PBHR01000034.1, read as the reverse complement.
TGAAAGAAGCAGAAGAAAGAGAAGAATTGTTACGTGCAGCAGAAGATGATAGAGATCATCCTGGTCTTCCCGCTGGATGGTTAGCAGATAGAGTAGTTAAAGTGACTAGGCCAAGTCCGACAGCAGGCCTTTCAGTTGCTTACAGATTGATAGTCGAAGGAAGTTAATTAAGGAGTTGAGAAAAATGAAGGAAATAGTAGAATCTTATTTTAGAAATCGTAGTTTAGTAAATCATCAGATAGCATCTTTTGATGATTGTATTACACCTAGAGATGGTAGATTAAGTCGAATGGAAAGAATTGTTCGAAATATTAGAATTGGTACTGATGAGAAACCAGACGATGGTAATGGTGGAATCATAAAACTTGATGTTATTGATCAAGAAATTTACGTTCGAATTAAGAATATAAAATTAGACACGCCTGTGGTTAAAGAAGCAAACGGTGCTAAACATTCAGCAACTCCTGTAGAATGTAGACTTAGAAAATTAACTTATCAAAGCCCAATTTTAATGGATTGTACTATTTACAAAGACGGTGTTGCTTTACCTGCTGAAAAAGCAATTACAATTGGTAATATGCCAATAATGGTACGTTCTGAAAGATGCAATGTACATCCAAGACACGTATTTAGGTCTGCCAACATTGGTTCTAAAGAAAATGTGATTATTGAACCACATAAAGGAAAAGAAGAAAAAGAAAAATATAATAAATTACTGAAAAAAGCTGGTGAAGATCCTTTGGATCCTGGAGGTTATTTCATAATTAATGGTACTGAAAGGGCTTTAATTTCTGTTGAAGATTTAGCACCCAATAGGGTTACAGTTGAATTAAATACTCGTTATACTAAAAATACTGAAGTTGCTAAGATTTTCTCACAAAAAGATGGTGTAAGGAAACCATTAACGGTTGAAAAACGTAGAGATGGTATGCTATTGGCAAAAATTTCAACAGTTGGCACTACTGCAATACCTGTTGTTTTATTGATGAGGGCGTTAGGAATTTCTCAAGATCAAGAAATCTTTAGAGCAATTGCTGGTCCACATGAGACATTCAAATATATTGTAGCTAATATTAATGAAGTAAATGATCAAGAAGAATACGGACAATCAAAAGATCAAGAGTCAGCAATGGAATGGTTACAGAAGAAATTTGCTGCAGGGCAACAACGTGAATTTAGAGAAGCAAGAGTTCAACAATTGTTAGATAGAGAATTACTGCCTCATTTAGGAGATAATGAAGATGCTAGGATGAAAAAAGCGATATACTTAGGACGTATTGTTCGTCAAGTATTGGAAATGGCACTTGATGATCGTAAACCAAATGATAAGGACCATTATGCGAACAAAAGAGTTAGGTTGGCTGGAGATTTAATGGAGGATTTATTCAGAGTCTCTATGAATCAATTAGCTAGAGATTTAAAATATCAACTTGAAAGACATCATAATCGAAAAAGAGATTTAAAAATTTCTAGTTGTTTGAGGCCTGATGTATTAACATCAAAGATAATGCATGCTCTTGCAACTGGAAATTGGGTAGGTGGAAGAAGTGGTGTTAGTCAATTATTGGACCGGACAACATTCCTTTCAGCATTGTCACATATGAGAAGAGTAACAAGTCCTCTAGTTAGAAGTCAACCACATTTTGAAGCAAGAGATTTGCATCCAACGCAATGGGGTAGATTATGCCCAAATGAGACTCCAGAAGGTCAAAATTGCGGATTGGTGAAAAATGCAGCACAAATGATTGATGTTTCTGAAGACGTTCCTGTAGAAGATGTAAAATTACAGTTAAAAGAAATGGATGTCTTTATGCCAGAAGATTGGTCTGACGGTTCAAGAATACATGTTGATGGAGATATTTTTGGTTTACATAAAAGGCCTAAATCTTTAGTTAATCAGTTTAAAAATGCTAGAAGGAGAGGTAGAATACGCCCAGAAGTTTCGATTAGGCATGATGTTGAGAATAAAGATATTTTCATCAATACTGACAAAGGTAGGATATTAAGGCCTTTACTTGTAATTGATGGTGGAACTTTGAAAGTTAATAATGAGATACTTCAAAAGTTATCATCAAGGGAAATTGAATTCAAAGATTTAGTTAGTAGAGGTTTTGTTGAATGGATAGATGCGGATGAAGAAGAAGATCAATATATTGCATCTAGGCCATTTATTTTACCACAACTTTCGCCAAAATCTGGTTTGCCTATATCTCAAGCAAAAATGACGTGGTTAAATATTGGTGAAGATAGAGCCACTACTGCTAAAATTTCAGTTGAGATAAGATTGCCTTCAGGAGATGTTGTTCAAGAGGAACATGACTTCCCACTTACTTGGACAAAAGAAAATGATGCTGGAGAACTTGAATTAAATTCCGAATACACTCATCTTGAGATTGATCCACAATTAATATTGGGTGTTTGTGCAAGTTTGATTCCTTATCCTGAGCATAATTCTACCCCAAGAGTTACTGGTGGAACTGCCATGGTTAAGCAAAGTCTTGGTTTACCCTCTTCAAACTATATGTTAAGGCCAGATACAAGGTTACATGTTTTACACTACCCTCAAAATTCACTTGTAGGAACAAGGGCTATGAAAACTACAGGATTCCTTAGAAGGCCAGGTGGTCAAAATTATGTTGTTGCAGTAATGTCTCATCATGGATATAATATGCAAGATGCAGTAATTATGAACAAAGCAAGTGTGGAAAGAGGTCTTGGAAGATCTACATTTTTAAGAACCTATAATTCAGAAAGAAGAAGATACCCAGGAGGTCAATTTGAGGAGATTGAAGTTCCTGGAACTGGTCTTGTAGAAGTTAAAGGTTTACGTACACCTGAAGCATATGCTCATTTGGAAGATGATGGTTTGTCTATTCCAGAAGTTGAACTTTCCGGTGGTGAAGTAATTGTTGGAAAAACAAGTCCGCCAAGATTCCTTGAGGAAACGGGAACTGGTGGATTTTTACAAGCACATGAGAGAAGAGAATCATCAATGTTGATTAGGCATGGAGAAAAAGGTCATGTTTCAAATGTTTTTGTTACAGAATCACTTGAAAGCGGAAGATTGATTCGTTCAGTTGTAAGGACTAACAAAATTCCAGAAGTAGGTGATAAGTTTGCTAGTAGGCACGGTCAAAAAGGTGTAATTGGAAGATTAGTTCCTCCAGAGGATATGCCTTTTACAAGAGATGGTGTAGTTCCGGATTTAATTATAAATCCACATGCTATTCCAAGTAGAATGACCGTTGCACATGTAATGGAGATGATTGGTGGTAAAGTAGGATCAATGGAAGGACGTTTTATTGACGGAACTGCATTTGTTGGAGAAAAAGAATCATCTCTAAGAGACGGTTTAGTTCATAATGGATTCCATCATTCTGGTAGAGAAACAATGTATAATGGAGAAACAGGAGAAATATATCCTGTTGACATATTTGTAGGTGTGATTTATTATCAAAAATTACATCACATGGTTAGTGGTAAAATTCATGCAAGAAGCAGAGGAAGAGTACAAATTCTTACTCGTCAACCTACTGAAGGACGTGCCCGACAAGGAGGACTTAGATTTGGAGAAATGGAGCGTGATTGTTTGATTGCCCATGGTGCTTCTATGGTTATTAAAGATAGATTATTAGATGAAAGTGATGGTATTGAAATGTTTGTTTGTGGTCAGAGCGGACATATTGCTTGGTATGATCCTAAGAAACAAACTTATGTTAGTCCACTTCATGGAGAGGGTGCTGAAGTTTACAAAGTTCAAACCTCATATGCATTCAAATTATTGTTAGATGAAATGAAGTCACTAGGGGTGGCTATGAGATTAAAACTGGAGGACCGAAAATGAGCAGAAACCCACAATCAATGATTCCTAAAAGGATTGGAAGTATCGGATTTACATTAATGGATCCGCAAGAGATGAGAAAAATGAGTGCAGTTGAAGTAAAAACTGCAGATACATACAGAGACGATGGAAGGGCTTTCAAACAAGGTCTAATGGATCCTAGGATGGGAGTAATTGAACCTAACATGATTTGTCCAACTGATAATTGTAAGTATGATAAGTCACCAGGTCACTTTGGACATATTGCTTTGGAGCTACCAGTAATTCACATTGGTTTTATTAACAATATTAAAACTGCATTAAAATCAACATGTAATACTTGTGGGCGTATATTACTTCATGAGAAGAAAGAAACCCACCCATCTAATCCTGAATTGTCAGAACAAGACTATTGGAGAAATAGAGTTTCAGATACTATGTTAAAACATGGTGTGGGTTCATCAGAGTTTACAAAAGTTATTAAACAGATAGAGAAAGTATGTTCTGGTAAAAAAGCAAGTATTTGTATGCATTGTCAAGCAGAGCAAGGAAAAATAATGATTGACAAACCCTCAACATTTAAAGAACGTTTCGAAACAAAAACAGGCGCTAAATCAGAAAGAAAATTAAATCCTAGAGACATCAGAGAATGGTTGACAAGAATAATTAATGATGATTTAATTTTTATTGGGATGGATAAGAATAATCGTCCAGAATGGACCGTTTTGAAAGTATTGCCTGTTCCTCCTATTACTGTAAGGCCTTCAATCACTTTGGATAGTGGAGATAGAAGTGAGGATGATTTAACTCATAAATTAGTTGATGTATTAAGGATTAATCAGAGATTGAGGGAGAATCGTGATTCTGGAGCACCACAATTAATTGTTGAAGATTTATGGGAATTGTTACAATACCACATTACAACTTATTTTGACAACCAAACTAGTGGGATTCCTCCAGCAAGACATCGTTCTGGTAGACCTCTAAAGACATTAACTCAACGTTTGAAAGGTAAAGAAGGTAGGTTTAGAAGTAATCTTTCAGGAAAACGTGTTAATTTCTGTGCTAGGTCTGTAATTTCACCAGACCCTTATTTAGGTATTAATGAAGTTGGAGTTCCAGAAAAAGTAGCAATGGAGTTATCAGTTCCAATTAGGGTGAATAGTAGAAACCGTGAACAAATGAGACAAATGATCCTTAGGGGTCCAAACCGACATCCTGGTGTTAACTATGTTGTAAGATCTGACGGCCGTAGAGTTAGAATTACAGATAGATCAAAATTCATTAATGCAGGATTTAGGTGTTTAAATCAAGATTGTACTTCAGAATCTAGTATGCGTCCGGACTTAGATGATGCTATGTCTGCTCCTAACTTTTTACCAGGTTTAGTTGTGAGAAAACAAACAACGAAAAATTTAGATAATACTGTTGATGAAAAATATGTAGTTGATTTGGAGAAAACTTTGTTGAATTTAGAAGGTATTGATAAGAATGGAAAACCATTGAAAGAAGATAATCCCGATGGGATATTGCAACAAAGATGGATTTGGGAAAGAGAAAATATGGGTCAACCATATCCTGAACATTTAGAAATAGAATGTCCTCACTGTGGTTCACCTATGAATGAATATGATGAGAGAACACGTTCATTTGATAGATTAGAAACAATAGATGCAGATGGAAATCCAAAGGAAGGGCAAATTGTGGAAAGACACTTGATTGATGGAGATGTTTCAATTTTCAACAGACAACCCTCTCTGCATAGAATGTCTATGATGGTTCATGAAGTAAGAGTTATGAAAGGCCATACATTTAGATTTAATTTGGCTGTTTGTACACCATATAATGCTGATTATGATGGTGATGAAATGAATTTACACGTTATTCAAGGTGAAGAAGCTCGTGCAGAGGCTAAAATTTTGATGAGAGTGCAAGAGCATATACTTTCTCCTAGATATGGAGGTGCTGTGATTGGTGGAATTCACGACCATATTTCTGGTGCATTTATGCTTTCAAGAGAAGATGTTGGTGTACGTAGATCAAATGCATTACAAATTCTAAGCTCAGTAAAATGGGTTGGAGATTTGCCTAAAGAAATCGACATGTGTTCAAAGACGGGTGCAATTATCGATAGTGCAGCAAAGAAAGGGTTCAAAGGAGAACTTGTTAAAGGATTTAGAGGACATGATTTAGTGGCATTATTGTTGCCTGAAAATATAAAAATTCAATTTACAAGTAGATCAAATGATTTAGTTGACGTTCATGATGGTACTGTTTCAGGAACATTAGATAAACGTTCAATAGGTGCTGAAGATGGTAGGTTGTTGGATGCGATTGTTCAGACAAACGGTTCTGAAAGAGGTGCACAATTCCTTGATGATTTCACTAGACTTTCAATTGCTGCTTGTACTTCATTAGGATTTACAACAGGAATTGATGATGAAGATTTATCTGATGATGCAATGGAGAGAATTATTGCAGAGAATACCAAAGCAAGTGAAGAAGTACAATCATATTTACAAAAATTTGGAAAATCAGGTAAAGGATATGAGGTACGACCAGGAAGGACACCTATAGAAACTCTTGAAGAAGATATTATGATTTCATTAGATCAAGGAAAACAAAGAGCGGGAGACATTGCTAAAGAAGAATTGTTGAAGGCTGGAAGATTTAATTCTGCTGTTAACATGGCAATTTCCGGTGCTAGAGGTAGTATGGATAACCTTACTATGATGGCTGCGTCTATAGGTCAAGCAAAAGTTCGTGGGAAAAGATTAGAAAGAGGTTACAAAGATAGGGTACTTGCTCATTTCCCTAGAGGATCCAGGGGAGCTAAGGCGAAAGGTTTTGTTTCATCGTCCTTTAAACATGGATTAGAACCAACAGAATTCTTTATGCTTTCAGTTTCTGGAAGGGAAAGTCTTGTAGATACTGCTGTAAGGACCTCAAAATCAGGTTATATGCAAAGAAGATTGATTAATGCTATGGATGATTTGAAGGTTGTTCCAGATAATAAACGTTCAGTGAGAAATACTGCTGATAGAATTATTCAGTTTAGTTACGGAGAAGATGGTGTTGATCCATGCCGTTCTGCACATGGTTCACCGGTCAATATTGATGTAATCGTTGATACCGTTTTAGGAACCTTTGGTGAATTGACAAATATTGATTCTTACAAAGATCATGGAGATAAGGATTTCGAGTCATTATTAGATGATGGTTTTGATTTAGAAACCCCTGGGGAAGGTGATTTCTGATGGTAGTTAAGAGTGCAACAAAGAAAAAATTAATGGATATGGGCATTGAAGAAGATTATGCTCATAATTTAGCCGATGATCGTAAGTGGGATGATGTTAAGATTTTGGATTCAGCACAAATTGCAAAAATATGTGAAACAAGTTCCGAAATAGCAGAAAAAATCCATGAAATGATTGTTAGTTATGCTACTGGGAGGAGAGGAGATTCTAGTATTGATGGTGGAGAAACAACTGTTGTTCGAAGAAAAGTAACTAGAACTTCAAGAAAGAAAGTCATTAAGAGAGATTTAGATTTTTATAAGTCCGAAGAAAAAATGGATGATATAACTTCTTTTGAAAAGGGCGAATTTTATGATGTGTTACAAAAAGCAAATGAAAGTGTCGCAGGCGTACAATTGACAGCAAGAGTGGTGGCGGATTTATCAGAAGCTTTAGTTAAAAGGGGACAAACAAAGATTACTGCAAAACAGGCAAAAGACATGGTTAAAATGGCTAAAGAAGCATTTGTTTCAGCACAAGTAGATCCTTTCGAAGCAGCTGGAATTATCACAGCTCAATCACTTGGTGAACCAGGTACACAGATGACTATGCGTACTTTCCACTATGCTGGTGTAGCAACAGTAAACGTTACCCAAGGTCTACCTAGAATTATTGAAATCGTTGATGCTAGGAAAAAACCTAACACACCTACTATGATTGTTCATTTAGATGGCGACTACAAGGTAAATGAAAATAAAGTTAAAAAATTAGCAGCAAGTCTTGAAGTAACAACAACAAAGAATATTGCAGATATTCAAACCGACGTTACTCAAAGAAGATTGACATTGAAATTACTTCCTTCGGTATTAAAGCAAAAAGGAATGTCTGGAGGAGAAGTAGTAGATAAATTGGGTAAGGCATTAAGATTGTATATTGATGTAGATAATGAATCAAAACCGAGAAATATAACGATTATTCCTGGTGTCCATAAAAAAGAAGATATGGAAACATTGGATACTGAACCGCCATCATATACGGAATTATTACAACTTGAGGATAAAGTTCGCGATTTGAGGTTAAAAGGGATTCCAAATATTGAAAGGGCAAATGTTCAAAGAAACGATCAAACTGAAGAGTTTTATATTTCAACAATAGGTTCAAATTTGGCTCGTGTGAGTGAAGTTGAAGGAATTGATAGAAGTAAAACATATACAAACAATATTATTGAAATTTATGAATATCTTGGTATTGAGGCGGCTAGACAATCAATAATGAATGAATTAAAGGCAACTTTAGATGCTGCAAGGCTTGATGTAGATTTAAGGCATTTGCTGATGGTTGCTGATGTAATGACTAGTGAAGGTGCCGTAAGAGCAATTGGAAGACATGGTGTTAGTGGTACTAAGCATAGTATACTTGCACGTGCTGCTTTCGAAGTTACAGTTAACCACTTGTTAAAAGCAGGAGTTATTGGTGAAACTGATAATTTAACTGGTGTTGCTGAAAATATTATTGTTGGTCAACCTATTTCATTAGGGACTGGAAGTGTTGATTTATATTATATTCCAGAGGAATAAATGAGGTGATGAAATGGATGTACTTAGAGAATTAAAAGACGCATGTTCAACAGGAACAATGATATTTGGGCAAAAACAGGCAAAAGCTAGTTGCTCAGATGGGAAAGCAAAACTGATTGTAGTATCTATGAACTGTCCAGAAGATTATGTTACTGAATTGGGTGCTGAATTTTCTGGAATTACAATGTATAGAGTGAATGTAGTAAATAGGGAACTTGGTGCTGTTTGTGGAAAACCATTCCCAGTTAGTGCAATAGCGGTTTTAGATGCTGGTAGAAGTAAATTGTTTTCACTTAAATCTAATCTTTGAACTAGTTATCACTAAGTTCTTGTTTGAACTCAGCCATAACAATGGAAACAAAAGTAGATGAGTTATTTTCTACTTTGGGGGTGCAGTTTGATGTATTTGAAACACCTTCTGAAATTGCTGAAATAAGATGTCACGGAATTATTAGATATTTGCCAGAATTTATGCANAAGATGGGTGCAAAAAANGGACAATATGTNTGGACNTCNCAATCAAGTTGGATNGAATTTAGAAAAAATGAATTAGANGCTTGGTTGGTAGATGTNCCTATTGGAGANCATATTATTATTATTGGAAGNCAGAGAGATATNGAAATCAATTATCAGTGNCCAGNGGGAGTGATGTTNGANTTGTGGGATAAAGAAAAACTNGCATTATTGATTGGATATAGTNTNTTAGAANGCAATANTGATGAACAGACNNCNCTTNNTGAAGAGATNGAAAANANNCCNGAAGTNGCNGNNNAAAAAATAGANNGTACATTTCAAGTAATTAAAAANANATCNAANCTTTGNCTNAAATCTCATATTAACCCNAATGATTCTTTGGAATTGCTNGGNATTTCNCAAGTGCCNTGTCAACCNATTCTGTTAGAATTATNTTTTTGGTTAATTAAAGGAAATTTAATTGGGCCTGAAAATTCNATTGAAGAAAGAGAATGGNTTGTTCTNGAAGACAACTTTTCNGGAGAGATTACTTTGCAAGANGATTTAAGTTTTATTTCANCAATTCCTAATCTTCCAATTTTACAGATTTCTTCAAAAAATTCAAGAGAAAAAATACAAAATAATCTNAATNAATTGTGTGATGAAAGAAGACATGAATCTATTAGCACTTCTGAATTAAATTCAGGNAAATTATTNCGGTGGTGGAAATTAGATAANAAATCTATAGANTCNNNNCCTAANAAGGTATTNNTGCCCTCTTGGTTNTTCATTTCACCAATAGANGGTAAGAAAATAATTAATGGTTTGAATGGNAATGTNATAGATTACAAAGGAGAATTGAAGGGGATTCCTTAAAGTGGGAGTTCTACTCACACNNTAATATGACCCAGCAACGTGTATTCGGTCAAGCGAAAATTGTGATAAGTTTAGTAGTNNTATTTCTACTAGTTAATTCGGCATTTTTGTCNTCAATTAGCAACTTAGAAACAAATGAAGAAACTACAAAAAAGGACTTAGAATTATATCCTGCATTCAATGAAAAGATNGCACATAGTTCTGCTAAAGCNCCTACAGGAAATGCTTTCTTTTCAATAGCACAGGATTTCCCNTCTTTAGCACANGAGACATTGACAGATGGTCAAGACATCTATACTTGGGGNTTGAACTATTTNTCAATGGATNCTACTGCTACTNTNGGAGCACATACAATTACTTACGATGATGGTGGTNCAACNGAAGGNTCATACTGTTANAATTCAGGTTTAATNGGTAAAATGGANGANGATGGTAATTGGTTATGGGCTGCAGGTGTTGATTGTGGNTTGTTTAACACAGGAGTNGATGANGATGGTGATGGCCAAGANGATNTGTATTATGGTCAAGTATTCATNAATGATGCATCAATNACTACTGATGGAGGNTTAGTAGTTGTNGGTGANGCATATACTTCAGAAAANATTAGTTTNATNAGTTCTGCAGGTTCAACAATTCGTGATACNGCANAAGTNGGAGTTCCTTTTGGNTTTGTNGGTAAATTAAGTGCNATAGGTGCTTGGGAATGGGTTGAATACATCANTACAGACGCTCTNAANNCAGGTTCAACANTAGGCGCATTAACAAATTGTTTCTTTGTTCCAAATGCAGTTGANTCAGATTCTACNGGNATTTATGTNGGTGGNTTCTTTGGAACAGAAGCNGGAGTAGGNGGGCCAATTCCAGGNTCAACTGATTGTGCNGATTCNAATGTTGGNCAAACAGGAGANAGTTCTTCAGANGGTTTNATTACAAAATATAGTTCACTNGGNCANCAAGGTTGGGTNNNNAATTCNGANAATGCAGCTGCAGATAANAATGTTGGAATTTTAACAATNGANNATGAAGGANTNATTCATGTTGCNGTTGCNTTCCAAACNTCNGTTACAATGGGTAGTGATACTCATCAAGTTACTGGGCAGCAAACNGCTGCTTATGCANTTGGNGCANTAACAANTAGNGGNAGTTGGGATCATTCANNGAAANTTGAAGGNGGTAATATTGAAGAATCTAGAGATACNGATGGNGATGGNGTNGANGATACAACATTGTTTTTCGGNCCACAAATNTCAGGAATCGTAGTATCNGATACTGAAGAAATAATNGTTCATGGATTCTATGGNTCTGACATTACATTGGANANNCAATATAATTCCAATGGTGGACAATCAGATGTATTCCTAGGTAAGTTGGCTACAACAGATTATACTTGGACAATGGGTCTTTCATATGGAAGCTCAGTTTTACAATCNACTGAAAATATTTTTGAAGTGGCAGTAGGCCCTAATGGTGAAGTTGCAATTACTGGTATATACAATGGTACTTTTGATATTGGTGGAGTTACTTTACAACCAAGTAATACTGTTTACTATGATCAACCTTCAGGCGAAGGATATGCAAATTATTTGGCATTAATGCAACCTGATGGCNCATTTTCAATTGTTAATGCAATGACTCCNCTAGATGGNACAGATTCAACTGTAATTGCCATAAATCCATTCTTTTTGNANAATGATGAGATGCCAAAAGTNGGTGGATGGTNTTATGGAGATGTGCAATTNGTTGAGAATGGAGACACTTCAACTCAATACNCANNNACAGATGGATATGAGTGGTTTACTTGGTTCCCAGATTTAGGTCCAAAAGATTTCGATTTAGATGGAATCGTTGATCAAGATGACAATTGTCCNTCAGTNGCAAANGAATTGCAAGAAGATTATGATGGAGANGGCATNAATGGNCAAATACCATCAGANNCNGATAATTTCGGTGGAGATGCTTGTGANNTAGATGATGATAATGATGGAGTCNTAGATGAATCAGACAACTGTCAATATGGTGTANTNGAAAATCCTGNATGGGTNTCTACAGAATCTGAAGATTATGATGGNGATGGNTGTAGAGATTCAGATGAAGATTTTGATGATGATGGAGATAATATTTGTGATGTTGGAGGTCCAACAAGTTACGGAAATAATATGTCAATAACATGTATTGCTTCGTACAAATCTTCTGACCTATGTCCTAAAGGAGATTTAGGTTGGATATCTGGACAGAATACATTAGATTCCGAAGGAAATACTGTCAGTAACGANCATGATGTAGATGGTTGTAATGATGAAGGNAGTAAAAATAACAACTTTGGTGAAGATACTGACGATGATAATGATGGTGTTTTAGATCCTAACGATGCATGTCCTAAAGGAGAAATAAANTGGACNTCATCAATTTTAGTTGAGCCTATAACTGATTTAGATGGNGATGGATGTCAAGATTCTGGAGAAGACTTAGANGATGATAATGACGGNGTTGAAGANACAATCGATAATTGTCCAACNGAATATGGTGAATCNNTATGGGATAGAAGAGGTTGTGTTGACACAGATAAAGACGGATGGTCTAATCCAGATGATTCNTGGCCAGCACACCCAGATGGAACTGGAGATGCATTCCCAATAGANCCNTCTCAATGGGCAGATACTGACCAAGATGGTTATGGNGATAATAGCACAGGTTCAAATGCNGATGATTGTATGTTAATTGCTGGAGATTCAGAGTTTGACNGAAGAGGTTGTTTAGATACNGATTCAGATGGTTTCTCAGATCCNGATGAAAATTGGCCAACAGTNGNTTGTACTAACCAATACGGNCTNTGTGCTGATGCTTTACCAAATGAGCCTACACAATGGACAGACTTTGATGGTGATGGNTTTGGAGATAATTTTGGTAATAAATCATGGGAAGACANTAGAGACGAAGCATGGCCAGGAAGTTACATGTTCCTAGCAGTTGACCAAGATGCATGTCCTCTTGTTGCAGGAACTTCAGGAATTGAAGGNAATGATAATGTTCCAATGGGTTGTTTAGATACTGATGGTGATGGATGGCCAGATAATATGGATGTATTCCCAGAAGATCCAACACAATACAAAGATTCAGATGGCGATGGTTATGGAGATAANCAAACAGGNAANCAANCAGATGGTTGTTTACTAGCAGCTGGTACATCTACAGAAGATAGNCTAGGATGTCCAGACAGNGATGGAGATGGTTATTCTGANCCAACATCAAACTGGCTTCCAAACTGTGNTGAAGAGAAATGTGCTGATGAGTATGAAGACGANCCAACACAATGGAAAGATACTGATGGAGATGGCTTTGGAGATAATCCAGATGGTGTGAACCCAGATGCTTGTATNNATGAAGCAGAAGTNATCAATAATTTCGAAGATNATGACGGATGTCCTGATGAAGAACCGATTCTTGGTGGTGCTNTAGGTCTTGATGCAGCTAGTGGTGGTAGTTTACCAATTGCTTTGGGATTAGTNGCAGCAGTATTAATCGCAGTAGTAGTTTCAGTACTTGTTCTAAGAAGAAGAGGTGANGATGATGAGTTTGGACTTGGTTATGAAGATCCAACNGGTGGACAAATGGAAATGTATGTTCAACAAATGATGGCTCAAGGATATCCTGAACAAACTGCTCGTGCTTATGCTGCTCAACAATTTGGAGTTGCAGCCGCACCTCAACANCAAGCAGCGCCTGTAGCAGCAGCACCNGTAGCAGCAGCNCCTGCNGCAGCGGCAACTAACCCACGTATGGAAGCATACATCCAACAGTTAGTANNACAAGGATATACAGAAGAACAAGCAAGAGCATATGCTATGCAATATGCTGANAGATTCTGAAATCTNGAANANTAAANGATACTGATTCACCGAATCAGTTATCATACTGCCCNGAATATCAGATTACATGCGCTCTGGCTTAGTGTCAGTTGTATTGGTTTTGCTGTTTGTNGCAGTACCATTTGGACAGATGTTTTCTGAAGANTTAGAACCTTTAGAAAATCCNGAGTTTNCACCATCTGCACCTTTTGANATTCTAATGTATGGAAATAGCTATACCTCTGCAAATAACCTTGCAAATTTAGTTCAAGATGGTTTAGTAAGTAGTGGAGTTAGTGCTACAGTGGACAGTTTAACTGGTGGAGGAATGACTCTAGATGGGCATTCACAAAATGCTCAGTCCTCAGGGCATTCATGGAATACAACACTCAATGATGGTACTGCATGGGATTATGTNGTATTGCAAGATCAAAGTCAAATTCCAGGATTATATCGTAATACTGCATATTGGCAAGATAGTCTTGCAGGTGCTCAAGTTCTTGATGGATTTGCAGAAGATGTTGGTGCAGAATC
>PBHR01000033.1 GCA_002720275.1 Methanobacteriota archaeon | reverse complement strand
GGGTTGTTTCAACAGGAGTTTGGTTGTTAAATAGGGATGTAATTGAAAAAATAAAATTAGATTTTGAAGAAGGACAAACAGAATTATCAACATCGATATCTAAACAAATAAAAACTGGTTTGAAAATTGAAACAGTTAGAACAGAAAATTGGCATGATGTAGACCATCCCTGGGACTTAAATAAATTAAATCGTTATTTATTAAAAAGAACGCAACGTAAATTATCAAAAGATGCTGAAATTGCAGCCAACTCAATAATTGAGGGGGATGTATATATTGGAGATGGAACAATAATTCATGCTGGTTGCGTAATTCAGGGACCTGTACATATTGGAGAAAATTGTGAAATAGGACCACTTGCAGTAATTACGGGTTCTACATCCATTTCTTCTGGTTGTAGAATCGGACCCTATACAAGAATCAGGTCATCATTGATTATGGGGGAAGTTCAAATTGATTCAAATTGTTCAATACATCATTCAATTATTGGTCCAGCTACTTCGCTTAAATCAAATGTAGAGGTAGATGCGGCTTCAGTCGATAAAATTGTTAGAAACACACATTACCATATTCGACGTCTGGGATTAGTAACTGGGGAAGCCTGTATGCTAGAACAAGGAGTTATTTGTGCACCTGGGACAATGTTAGGTTCTCAAGTGTATGTAAGTAGAAGAATACAACTTGAAGGAGAACACGAAACAGGATCTAGGGTAATTGGAGGGACTTAAAATGTGTGGGATATTTGGAGTTACAGGAGATTCTAGAACAACAGAATTACTTATCAAAGGACTAAAAAGGATGGAATATAGAGGGTATGATTCTTCAGGTATTTGTTTAGTAAACGGTAAAAGATTAATACGTAAAAGAGCAGTAGGCCCTTTGTCTAATTTAGAGCCATTAGTTGAAGATTTACCAAATTCTGAGTGTGGAATAGCCCATACTAGGTGGGCGACACATGGAGCGCCAACCAAAGAAAACGCACACCCACATTTTTCTAAGGATTCAAAAATTGCAGTTGTACATAATGGAATAATTGAAAATGAAGTTGAATTAAGAAAAAAAATAAAATTACTTGATGATGGAATCGCATTTGAATCAGAAACAGATTCAGAACTTATAGCTCATTTATTGTTAATTGAATTTGAAAATTCTGAAATTGATATTAAAAATGCAAAAGAAGAAGAAATACTTTCTTGTTGGAAATTAGTTTTAGATAAATTAGAAGGTTCATTTGCACTTGCTGTAGTAATCAATGGTCGCAATGATTTTATTTTATTTGCGAGGAAGTTTGCTCCTTTGATAATTTCACATGATGGGGAAAGAGGAATTTTAGCAAGTGATGTATCTTGTGTTGTTGGTTTAACAGAAGAAGTATTCTATCTCAACGAAGGTGATTGGGGAATTTTAACAAACTCTGAAGTTCAAATTTTTAATGTTGATGGAGAATTTGTTGAAGCAGAGGCTAAAAAATTAGAATGGAAGTTGGGTGAGGCAGAATTAGGCGGATACCCTACATTTATGTTGAAAGAAATTTATGAACAGCCAAGAGTTGTTAGAGATTGTTTGAGAGGAAGGTTATCTCGAGATAAGATTAAAGGTTTTTCAATACCATTTAATCCCCGTTTATTAAGAATTGTAGGGTGTGGAACAGCATACAATGCAGGACTTTTAGCAAGATATTATATTGAACAATTATCGAAAATACCTGTGATTTTAGACCATGCACATGAATTTAGATATGGTGCCCCTTCAGGACCTAAATCTTTAGTAATTGGAATAAGCCAATCAGGAGAAACTGCAGATACTTTAGCAGCAATTGAAGCTGCTCAAGAAAGAGGATACCCTACTTTAGGAATTGTAAATGTAGAAAGTAGCACAATAGCTAGGAATGTAGATTCATTACTCGGAATTAGAGCAGGTCCAGAAATTGGTGTTGCTTCAACTAAGGCGTTTACAGGACAAGTTTTAGGGGGATTATTGGTAGCAATGAAATTAGGACAATTAAGTAAAACATTTCATAGGGAAGATTTAAGTTATTTTGATAGGCATGCAAGAATGCTTCCTACTTCAATGGAACGTATGTTAAATGATCAAAATATTAAAACAAAATTATGGGAGGCTCAACAATATTTTATCGATAAAAATCACGCATTTTTCCTTGGAAGAAACACATCATACCCTATAGCTTTAGAAGGGGCTTTGAAACTAAAAGAGATTTCTTATATCCATGCAGAAGGGTATGCGGGAGGAGAATTGAAACATGGTCCGTTAGCTCTAGTTGAAGAAGGGACTCCGATTATTGTAATTGCTTCAGAAGGTTCCAGTCATAAAAAATTGTTAGGTAATGCTAGAGAAGTAGCAGCTAGAGGTGCCAAAGTCATTTTTATTACCCATCAAGAGGACGATTTAGCAGATTCTCATGCAGATTTGGTTATTAAAGTTCCAAGAACACACGATTTATTACAACCTTTGCTTTACAATATTATTTGTCAATTACTCTCACTAAATATTGCAGAGGAAAGAGGATGTAATGTCGATCGTCCAAGAAATTTAGCTAAATCCGTGACGGTTGAATGATTAATTAATAGAAAATTTCTGATCTTCAGGACTCCATCTAAATGGTAAATAACCAAGAGCATGTGCTGTATGTCTCATTTTTACTATTGCTAATTTTCTGCTAATCTGATCTCCAGTTCTTTCCATTGTTAAATGTATAACTCCGTCAGAGAGGTAATCTTCGACTCCAAATTCTCCAAATTGTTTCTTATCTGCTCCAGTCATTTCACAAATGAATAAGGAAGTTAAACCCATTCTTCTTACAGCTTCAAATAATCTAAAAATTTCATCCCTAGGGTTTTCCATTTTAGTTAACGTAAAGAATGCTCCAAGACTATCAAACACTAATACTTCAAATCCAATATTGTCTCTGTAGTTTTTTAATTGCCTAATTAATTGGCCCATCCAATCAACTTTACCTCCCATTCCTTGTTCATCTAATTTAACTCTTAAATCTACCAAATCAATAATCGCAATACGGTTTCTAACACGATTATCGTCAACATCCATGCCCATATTTGCCATATGGCCTCTCAAACTCTCTTTGCTTTGTTCAAGTGTGACGTATATACCAGAAGTAGGCCCCTGCATTACAGCGTTATACAGCATTCCGAATGAAACGCTGGATTTCATTGAACCACTTGCTCCAGCAACTAAAACAATATGGCCTTCAGGAATACCACCTTGCATCATTTCGTCTAGACCACTAATTTCAGTTGGAATTCTGTTCAAGTTACTCCCCTTTCGACCAAACCAAGACAGTCTTACACATGAAACTAACTCTTACAAAACATATAGAAATTTTAGAGATTATTTATTGAATGACACATTTTAGGGGAAGTTAATGGGGTTAGAGGGAATTTGGTTGGCCTCAGCATCAAAAAGGAGATTTATTTTATTAGATGATTTAATTTCTAAGGAAAATATTGGAATTAAATTAGTTTGTTCCCCTTTAATTGAGGATGAGATTTCCCCTAAAAAATCTAGTTTGAAAGAAACAGTATATTCAATCACAAAAATGAAAATGCAAAATGCATTTTTAGAGATTTCATTAGGTAGACTTCAGGAATTAAATTTCGGGGAAGATGTTAAAGATTTTTCAAAAATAATCACTATTGTCTCTGATACATTGGTTGAAGATCCAGACTCATTTGAACAAGTTTTTGGAAAAGCATCCGAAATATTAGAAGCCGCTAGTATGTTAAAAAGCCTATCTGGAAGAAAACACAAAGTGTGGAGTTCTACAGGATTAATTATTCATAAATCCTCTAGTTTTAATCATCCTCATGATGTTGAATTTGAAGATTGGTTAGGATATATTTGGACGGATTATTCTACCGTGGAAATTGATGAACTTAGTGAAGATGTATTACTTGAATTATTAAATTCAAATTCATGGCAAGGAAAAGCTGGAGCATATGATTTAGATGGAATGATGTCCAAATATGCTAGAGTTAAAGATGGCGAAAAAATAACCGTTTTAGGATTGTCTTCCACAGCAATAAATCATTTAGAAGATTTTTTTTTAAATCAAATCATATTTTGATCTGTCAATAAGAATATTTTTGCCTGGTAATAAAAGTAGACTATCCTTTTGATCTAGTGACCAAATTGGAATTCCACGTTCACTTGAAAGTTGTTTAAGACTTTGCCTACAAGCACGTTTTTGACTTTCCATATGTACCATTACTGATAAATCAACAACAACAACATCACCCTGAAATAATCGACTTGACATGGAATCTATTGGCAATCTATTCATCGAATTTGGAGTTACATACCTTAAAGCATTTGAAGGAATTTTATTGGTAGAATTCACCTTTAAACCTAGATCGTGGAATGGCTCACCTTTAGGTGTTATAGGCCCATCCCAATTATTTTTTATTTTAGGCAATTCTGATTGAACAGTAGTTTCAATTTCTACTGGTTTTTTTTCTTCTTCAGTATTTTTAATTTGATTAATTTTATTAGAATTACTCAACTTTTTACGTTCAACATTTTCTTCAGGGTCAGGTAAACCTAGAAAGTGCCAAATCTTTGGAGCCATACTTAACAAACTAGTCCTACCTTTTATTGAACTTAAATTTCGGGTATGATTTTGTTTATTTTTGTTGTTTTTCAAATCAAATTCAAGATTCGGTCAAGTAATCTGCATTAGAAATCTAAATCATCATCTTCAAATGCAGAAAGGGGATCTGTTTTTGGTGAAGTATTTGTTTCTAAGTTAGTTAATAAATCAAACGCTGTATTTTCTTGTTGAGTCGTAATAGGTTCTTGTTGAATCTGATTTATCGTTTGAGTTCCCATTGCAGCCATACTTTCTTCTTGTTGTTGTGAAAGCCATGCTGAACCATAATATGACCATTGTTCTAAAGTCCATCCTTCAGGTAAACCTGATTCAGGAATCGGTGGACCTGAATTTATTTGTTGGTTTTGAGTTTGAATGTTGTTTTGTTGATTGTTTTCTAGTCCAAATTGGGCAGTAACAGGAGCAGCACTTGGCATTGGAGCACTATATCCGATACTCATATCAAGTTCCTGCCATCCTTGTTTGTTTGAATAATTATTCTGTCTTCTTCCTTTTGCAAATAGAAGAATTGGAATTAAACAAATAAAGATGAAAATTAATGCTTGTATTCCAATTCCTATCCCAAGACTATCTTCTATACTAGCCACTACACTTCCAATAGGCCCACCTGGTCTTGCCTTAACTTCAATTGTAATTTGTGCTACACACCTTGTTTCTCCCTTTTGACAACCATCTTCATCCTTTACAGTTAGTTGGACAATGTAAATACCTTCACTTAGGAATTGAGGGGTAAAATTAGCTCCTTGGAAATCAATATCATTATCTTTGATTCCATCGCCATTACTATCTTGATTGATATCTTTGTCCCATAAATATGCTAGGCTTTCTTTATCACCTGGTGAATCTGTAGATTTACTGCCATCAAGGAAAACATCTTCACCAATATAGACGGATTCAGAATTTGTTTTTATTATAGCACGGGCAGGTTGATTTGTTACTTCAATATCTAATTGTTTTATCGTTCTAGCACCATCATCATCAACTACGTGGAAAATTACGGTATAAGTTCCTGATTTATCCCATGAATGCATCATTTCATTGCCTTCGTAATCACAATCATCATTTGAAGAACCATTGTTATTTGAATTCACAGAAGGATCAATGTCCCAACATGAAATTAGAGTTTCAATATCGCTTTGAGTATCACTTACCTCTCCAGTTAATGTGATAGGCATACTTTCACCGATAGTAGAAATTGTTGAAGTTATTTCCGCAGTAGGTTCAACATTGTTTACTTTAATCCATCTAACTTCTTCAGGACTTCTTATGGAATTATCATCAACAACATCGAGGGAAATTGTATATTCTCCTGATAATTCCCAAGATACATCTATTTCAGAGGAACTTCCAGAATCCTGTAATTGCCATGCCACACTGTTGTCTTCCATATTTATTGAACTCCATGTCCATGATAAACTATCAATGTCATTAGGTGAATCAAATGCCGTACCATGAAGTTTTACTTCTTGGTCCTCATTAATTATCCAAAAAGATCGCTCATCTTTTTCTAAATCATTTCCATCATTTTTCGCAAGAATGTTTGTAATCTCTGGAGGTATGTTTAGTACCTTAATTACGATACTAGAAGCAGTAATTGCACCATCATCATCAGTTACAGTTGCAGTGATTGTCAAATCACCTTCAATTTCAGGAGTCAATGTACAATTAAATTTGAATGCACCTTGTTCACAAGAATCAAAATTCCCATCACCATTATAATCCCAGACTATATCGATTTCTGCTACATCAGGTGGTAGAATCGTGTCTACATCTCCGCTATTATCTGCATTAATTGTGACAGATTCACCAACTTTGACTTCATTAACATCAGAAATTAAATTGACATATGGAGCTTGATTTAGGATTACAGCAATTATTGGAACAGTAGTTCTATCCCCCTCATCATCAATTACGGTCATGTTTACGACGTAATTCCCGTCATCACTCCAGTAATATGTTAAAATACAATCTTCACTATATCTCATTTGATGCCAAATATTTCCTGCTCCGTCTGCAGTTTCTATGTCAAATTCACAAGTGACAGTTCCTCCATCTGGATCATTACTTTGGCTACCATCTATTGTATAGTTTTCAAAAGTATAGGATGGTAGTGGTAAATCATAAAGTGAAACGGGAGATGCACCAATTCTAATTTGTGGGGTGGCACCTGCATTATTTGATTCATCGACTTCAATGTTTAAATCATCTGGATCTACTATGAAGCCAAATGAAACAAACCCAAATGATTGATCATCAGGAACATCCCAATCAAGAATTATTCTTTGTTCATCATAAGCATTTAATGTATTGATATCAAATGAATTAGAACCACCAGGCCCATTAATTTCCATTGTTGTTGGAATACTTGGAGAAATACCTCTATTTTGGACTGGGAAACTTAATGATAGAGTATCTCCTCTTTGTGCACTAAATCCAGTAACACTTGTCAATACTATTGTTTCATCACCCCTAGTTCTTTCAATAACTACTCCTGAAGATCTAGTAACCAAATCAATACCTTCGGCATTAGGGTCGATGATGAGTGTCTTTACTCCAAGGCCTTGGTATCCATCCCAAGCAATTAATCCATGAGTGCCTACATCGTAAGTAGTATCTGAATCATCATGGGTTTCATTAACTATAAAATTTGTATTTGAACTTTGTCCATTAATTGTAAAATCTTCTTCAATACCATCTGCTTCAAATCTGAATTCTCCAAATACAGGATTGATATTAGAACTAATTTCAACATCTACATCGAATCCCGGAGGATACGCTTTGAAAGCCCAATCCAAAGATAAACTATTACCCGGTCTTGTTTGTTCATAATATTCCTTTAATTTCAAATCTTGAATCATTCCAAGTAAAATAACTTCATTTGACCATGCAAAATGCCTAGCATCTTCACAATACCAATTGAAACTCTTCTCAAGTCCTGATGTAAGATTAACTTGTTGAACTCTAATGCTATCTGCACAACCGTATGGGACATTAGGATCACCTTGTTGAGTAACTTCAAATTTATCTTCATGAGTGTATGGTGGTGGTGGTGGTGGTATTGGAAAAGTACTACTTTGTCCAGACCAAGTTGTAGATTCTGTATGATTCATCAACCAATTGTTTCCAACTTCTATAGGGAAGTCATATTGTTCAATAGGGGGGGAATACGCTTGTTCAAGTGTAATAAGTCCTACAGCATAAGATCCTAATATTGGAATGTTTAGTACATTTACATCTATTGATTGTGATTGATATACTATGGCTAAATCACTCACCCTTACATGCCTTTCAATTGCAAGATCTCCAACTAACTTCCCATCAATGTCTGGAACTAGCCATGATGGAACACCATCGATTAAAGGTGCAGCAACGTCAGAAGGAATGAAAATATCACCTTCATAATTCCCACCTCCCGTAAGGACATAAATTAGTGTTTTAATGCCATCAAGATCCTCTAATCTAATGTCACTAACAACTAGTGATGTATCTCCTTCAAGAGTTTGGATATTTACTCCTGGATCATCTAAATCGGTTCCAACTAAGGCTGGCGATACATCGATGTCAGTTTCATAAATCCATTCATCATTTACCATCCAAACTGGAACGTCTACTTGGCTACTTGTTGAACTTCTAATGTTGTAATAACTTGATTTCTCTTCTGCTAATTCTGTAATTAATATCGGAGATAAACTTCCTATAAACAAGAGTATGACCATTATTCCGGCTGCAAGGGGAATCCTCAAGGACCTAACTATGGCTATGCCCATACTTAACGCAGACAAGTCTTTGTCTATGAATCAAACGGCTAAGTAAAATTCGTAAATTATTAGCAATTTTATAATAAATCTGCTAATTCATCTTGTATGATTTGCACAGCTTCAAGAATTTCATCTTTATGTCGTGCACCAGTAATTACCATTTTACCGCTACCAAAAATAAGGCAGACAACTTTCGGATAATCTAGTCTGTAAATTAGTCCAGGGAATTGTTCTGGTTCATATTCTACTTTGTCGAAAGGAAGATGGAACGTTAAATTGTTCAAATTTAATTTTCTTGGTAAACCCTTTAATGGGTCCCCTTCTTTGATTTTTAGAGTATGGTCATCCATTCGTGCTTTACCTTCATAATCTTCTGGATAGTGAAGTGCATAAGTAGCAACCATGTTTTGAACTTCAATTTCAACATCTGAAGTATCCCATGTTTCTATTCCAGCACCACGTAAATCTCCAATCATACGTTTAATACCTTCATGGATATTTTCTTCATTTTTTCCTCCAGTACAAACAGCTCTTCCAGATCTAAACATCAAAATTGCAAGTTTAGGATCCTTTACTCTGTAAACTACACCAGGGAATTGTTCAGGTTCATATTCACAATGTAATTGGATTGCTATGTCTTTTAAAAGCAATTCTTCAGCAACTCTAGTAGATGCAACTACGTTAACAACAGTCAAACGGTCTTCGTCATTCATAGTGCGGCCGTAAAACCATCCTTATATAAACCCTTTATAAAAAATAAATTTTTTTATTTTCAAGATTTCATTCAAAATCTTTGATTTTAACACCCTCAACACCGAATTTGCAAATATAACTTCTCCCTCCTGCTAATTCAATATCTCTAGCGGTTTGTTTTGGATTTTTAGATAATGCAATCATGCATCCACCGCCTCCTGCACCTGTTAGTTTTGCCCCCAATGAAGTTTCTCTAGCTACTTCAACTAATTCATCTAGTTCCTTACAACTTACTCCAAGTTTTTGTAGGTGGCTGTGATTTAGATTCATCACAGCACCTAAAGCTTCAAGGTCTCCATTTTCAATGGCATTTACTCCAAGAGCTGTCAATGCATTAATAGCTTCAATATCTTGTATTAGTTTTGGATTATTTTCTAATCTATCTTTTACATTTTTTACCATTTGGGCAGTTGAACCATGAATTCCCGTATATCCAATTACAATTGAAGCGTTTTTCATATTCTGATGTAAATCAAATGAGTGAATCTCCCATTTTTTATTATTTAACGTCCTAGAATATAGCCAATTATCTCCTAATTTTCTGTTTGCAAGTAATATACAACCACCATGTGTTGAAGTTGAAGTATCCATTGGACTTGCTAATCCTCCTTGCGCACTTGCTTCTAACTTATGAGCAATGGTGCTTATTTTTTCTAAATCTTCGTCTTCGTTTTTTAATGAATTTAATCCCATTACTATTGCTACCGAGAGTGCGGCAGAAGATCCAAGTCCTGCAGAAGTTGGAATTTCACTTGAAACATTAATATTTAGCATTTGGGACTTTGAATCCCAAATATCCTGTAATGCATCAAATATATGCGGGTGATGTTTTTTCTTAATTTCTTTACCATTAATCATATGATAATTTGATGTAGGATTCAATTTTGAAATTTTTAATTCTAATCTCATGTCAATTGAAACGGCCAAGGCAGGATGGCCATAAACAACGGCATGCTCACCCAGCAGGATACATTTTCCCGGTGCAGAGACTTTGAGCATGTGTCGGAAGAAGTGTTCAAGTTAATTGAATATATCTTTTAATTCCTTTTTTTACGTCGATTTCAAGGACTTGAACACTCTCCGATTAGTTTAGGCAGGTAGCGAGAATATGGAACACCCCTTGACGCTTGACTATGGATTTTTGCCAGGATGGGTATTTTTGGCTATTTTATTAGTTGGTTCTGGCGGTTTTTTTACATTCGAATTACAAAAGGCTATTCGTTTAGTTTTATTAGGCTCTAAAGACAATAGATTTGATTCATGGGGTTTAAGAATTAAAGAAGTTTTAGTGGGGTGGTTAGGCCAAAAAAAGGTTCTGAGAGACAAAGTCGTTGGAACTATGCATGTTTTGATGTTTTGGGGCTTTTTAATGCTTTCAACAGATATGTTAGATTTGGTTACTGCAAGTTATTTTTCTCATGAATTAATGCCAAGATTCTTGCTTGGACCTCGTAATGCGATGATTGAGTTTGGTTATTTCATAGCTCTTATTGGTTGTATTGCCGCATTAACTAGAAGGGTTGTTTTTACTCCTGAAAAATTGAAAGGGAAATCACAACTTGAGGGAAACTTCATTTTAGTATTAATTTTCATAATTACTACTACTTCTTATATTATCGAATCAATAGAAAACCCTTCAAGCATTACTGAACCAATAGGATTTTGGGTTAAATCTTTGGAATTAAGTGATAATGTAGTGATAATTTCTTATTGGGCACATATGGTTGCAATTTGTTCCTTTCTAATTTTAATTCCAGTATCAAAACATATGCATTTAGTAATGGCATTCCCCAATGTGTTTTTCCATGATCTCGAACCTATGGGAAAAATGAAGCCGTTGGCAGTAGGTGATGATGGTAAAGCCGTGCCTTTAGAAGAATTAGATATAGAGTCATTCGGAGTTAGTACATACAATCAATTTACTTGGAGGCAATTAATTGATGGTTGGGCATGCACCACATGTGCTAGATGTCAGGATGCTTGTCCTGCTTATGAAAGTGGTAAAGCATTAAATCCGATGCAAATTATTCATGATGTTAGAAATTATGCAAATGATCATCACGTGACATTATTGGCAGGAGAAGAAGTCGAAGAAAACATGATTGCTAGGTTTGATTCAGAAGCAATTTGGGCTTGCACGACTTGTCATGCTTGTGTGGATGCTTGCCCCGTTTATATTGAACATGTACCCTTATTGACAGACACAAGAAGACATTTAATGATGGAAGCCATGGAATTTCCAGAAGAGTTACAATTAACAATGGACAATCTTGAAGTTAATTCAAACCCTTATGGTTTTGGAGCCCATGAAAGGGGCGATTGGGCAGCCGATTTAGATGTTAAAGTAGGAGAGCCCGCAGAATATATCTATTTTGCAGGATGTGCGGCATCATTTGATGAAAAAAATAAGAATGTTGCACGTTCAACAATTCAGCTTATGAAGGAAGCAGGATTAGATGTAGGTATTTTAGGAATGCAAGAGGGTTGTTCTGGAGATCCTGCTAGAAGGTCTGGAAATGAATATTTGTTTCAAATGCTTGCTGAAACAAATATGATGACATTTCAAGAATTAGGTGTCAAAAGAATTGTTGCATCATGCCCTCATTGTTTCCATACTCTTGGAAAAGAATACAAAGATTATGGTGGCGAAGATTTGGAAGTTTTCCATCATTCACAAATAATGGCACAATTACAAAAAGAAGGTAAATTACCTCAAGTAGAATTTGATGAAGATGTAGCATTCCATGATCCTTGTTATCTTGGAAGAATTGGTGGTGAAATTGATGCTCCTCGTGAAGTATTGAATGGCCAAGTTGTAGAACTAGAGAGGCATGGACAAGATTCATTTTGTTGCGGTGCAGGTGGAGCACAAATGTGGATGGAAGAAGATGCTGATAAGAGAGTCAATGAGATTAGAGCAAAGGAAGCAGCAGCTACAGGTTGTGGAACACTTGCTGTTGGCTGTCCGTTCTGTTCCACTATGATGGAAGATGGATTAAAATCAATTGATTCGGAAATGGAAGTAATGGATATTGCTGAACTAATGTGGAATCAAATGCAAAAGAATCTTGAATCTTTAAAAAATTAATAATTTTTATTCAATTCTCTACTGATAATCATTTTTTGAATTTGTGTACTTCCACCAAATATTTGATAAATTTTTGCCCCTCTCATTCTTCTAGCGGCAGGAAATTCCTCTGAATATCCATAACCTCCAAAAATTTGAACAGCATCTGTAGTAATTTCCATTCCAATATCTGCTGCAAACCTCTTTGCATGTGCAGCCATTAATGTGGCCTTTTCGCCGTTATCAATCATTGAAGCCGCTTTGTATGTAAGAAGTCTTGCGGCTTCAATTTTTGTAGACATGTCTGCGAGCATAAATGCTATTGATTGATGTTCAAAAATAGGTTTTCCAAATGTTTCCCTTTGTTTAGAGTATTTCCATGATTCTTCCATTGCCCCTCTTGCATTACCTACAGCATGTGATGCTAACATAGGTCTTGAATAGTCAAATGCATTCATTGCATTTTTCCATCCATTGTTTTCCTCTAATCCTATTAAATTTTCTTTTGGTATTCTAACATTAGAAAATGTAACCCCTCTTGTATCTGAACACTTTTGACCCATTTTTTCTTCTTTTTTACCTATTTCAATGCCCTCTGAATTTGCATCAACTATAAATCCACTTTGTGATTTGTACCCTTTTTCTTCACCGGTTCTTGCTAATACAAAAAACCAATCAGCATATCCTGCTCCTCCTATCCACATTTTATTGCCATTCAATACATATTCATCACCGTCTAAGAATGCATTTGATTTTATTGCCTGAACATCTGACCCTGCACCAGGTTCTGTAACACAATATGCAGCGACTTTACCATCTGCAACTCGGCCAAGATATTCCTCTTTTTGCTCTTCAGTTCCACCACTTAGAACAGGGTGACAAGCTAGCATAGTAACTCCTGTAATTGTAGCGAATCCTGGATCTCCTCTACCTAGTTCTTCATTAATAATAACCTCATCAACAAAATTTAATCCCATGCCACCATATTTTTCTGGGATTGTACAATTAAGAATACCTAAACTTCTTGCTTTTTCAATTGTTTTTTTAGGAAATAAACCTTCTTTTTCCCATTTTTCTGCATACGGAATTATTTCATTATCTGCGAATTCAGATGCTAAGTCTTGAAGCATTTTTTGTTCTTCACTAAGATTAAAACTTACCATGTTTGTTTTTTTCAGAACTAGGTTATTAATCATTGATGACTTTTTATTCTTTCAGTTGTTATCCATTCATCCCAACTTGTATCGAACCCTACATAATGAATTAGATATTGTTCACCATTTTTTTCTCGAATAATTGCATCCCACCAACTACCTTTCCATTCAACCTTAACTTGTTGTCCTTCAATATAGTGGTTGTTAAAGGGATGATTTTCTGGTTTCGTTTTCCAGCCAGTAGGGCCAACAACATATACTGTGTTTATTGTTTCTACCCTTGCAGTTGCACGTTCATCATAAGTGATGTTTTGTATTGTAGATGTGCTTAATGATCCTTCACCTAGTTTAGGGTGTGCATAAGCATAACCATACAAACGACTGTCTTGTATTTCAGCATCTCTAATTACAACTTCTGATTTTTGTTGAACTTTATTTTCATCTTCACCAGAAACCATTAATTTTGCTAATTCTCTATAATCTATTTCTGAATCCCATCCTATGCCAAGTTCTTCAAATTCATTTACTACTTCTTCAACAGAAATTGGTTCATCACCCATTTCTGTAAGGATTTCAAAATATTTTCTGGCGGGTATAGTTCCACTATTATTTTCATCAAAAACCATGAAAGCATCAATTAATTCTTGTTCTGCTTCAGAGATATGATCTACATATTCTTGTATTGTATCAGAATTTTCTGGTATTTTTTCAATTCTACCCCATTCGACATTATCTTCGATATCTCCATCTTCAAAATGAATTAAGAATGTGTGATCTTCATGTTCAGAGGAGATTTTTCCTGGGTAGTATGTACCGTAATTTTTCCAATTTACTAATACTCTATCACCTATGGAATAAGGAGGACTTGCTGGGCGAATTGTCCCCGGTGCGGTTCCAATTACTACTGCAAATTTTGTTTCAATAACCCCTCCATCTTTTGGAACTTCTATCCTGTATGTTCCGTCATCATTGACATTAATGACTCTACAACGATCTAACCATCTTGCATTTGTAGGACTGTGATATTCAACATGATCTCCAATTTTAAATGACGGCGGCAATTCAATTTCTGGCATTGGTGGTGGTTGAGGTTTGGGGGAACTTTGCCCGATTACTCCTAATTCATGAAGTGCTGTAATAACCGCTGAAGTAACTGCAGTTGCATCATTATTGATTACTGTTTTATGCACTACATCTCCACTTACAATGGAATCCTGCATATTTAGTGCATTTCCCTCATGTTTTTTTTTTGCATCTTCTGTATTGTTATTAACTGCAATCCATTCATTTCCATCCCACATGAATTTGCCGTCTGGACTAAGAATTGCATTTTCTTCTTCAACATCTTTAGAATTATTGGAAGAAATTTCTGAACCTGAACCATCTGCTAGTTTTTGTTCCGTTTGTTGTTTTAAGAATTCTTGCATTACGTTAGAATCTAAAGCATTATTTTCAGCAGCCAAACGCATCATTTCTGCTTGTAAATTGTCAGATTGTACTTGGCGTTCGATGTTTATATCAGATTGTAATTCCATTCTTTTACGTTTATTTTCTTGTACTTGCTCAAACATGGACATGGCTCTTTTTGCTTTTTCATCTTCAACTTTATTTTCTAAAATTAAGTTATCACGGCGCATTGACAAATCTTGTTCATGCTTAATTTGTGTAACTTCAGCCTCATTTCTTGCAATTTCAATTTGATGCTGACTTGCTTTAAGCGCAAATTGCATGTCCGCTTCTTCTAATTCATGTTGAAGGGACTGTTCATTTTCTTTTTGTGATTTTAGCACTTCCCATCTTGAATTTTCTAAATCTTTTTGTGCGTTAATTTCAGCTATTTCAGCCGCAATATTTCGTTGTGCTTCTACAGTAATGTCTTGAACATGTATGTGATGTAATAAGTCCAATTCTCTTTTTCTTTTTGAGAGAGTAGCTTCCATTTCAATTTGTGCTTGTTCATCTAGTATTGTTTTNTGTTTACGTAAATTATCAACTTCATTTTGCATTGAAATTAAATTTTCAAATTCTGTTTGATTCCAGTTTGCGTAACAATTAATGAATTGNAANCCAAAACTTCTCATNGTTTTTGAAAGATTTGCCCTAATNCTTGCTTTNAGGTCTTCTTGNAAATCAGNGTTAGTTCTTATTTGCTCAAGNGTNTGAGGNCCNATAACTTCGGCATTTACTAGTGCATTTACTTCTGGNGAAAGNGCTTCAACTAAATTNTCAATNCCNATTGTTCTTTCACCTTTAGCNGGAAATTGTAATAATAATGGNGTATCTTGTGTATTGAATTCAACTTTAATAGANACCATNCCTGAAAGGTCATGNCCATCTGCAGTNCGTCCTGAAACAAGNATCAANANGTCATGAGGTCCTAATAAAACAAAGAGAAATGCCCTATTTGGNTGTCCTTGACCAAANATTTTNGNCAATAAACCNGCTTTTGGATTNACTTCCATTTTTGTTTGAGTNGAAATTCCAATTACGCTTCCATTTTCTACAACAACACAGGCTTCATTTGGTTTNAAAACAACNTTTTCTCCATGCTTTACGTTNCTATCAAGGAAATATTGAGCTATAATTCCNGGNTTNGTTCTCCATCTAAANTTGTCCTTTCGTGCCATACTCAGTTATATGTCGAGATATCCATACATTATGAGTTTTCTCTGGGAGAAATNATGTTTTGATTCTGAGAGCATNGACCTAATTTCTGTAGATTTNNCNTATAGTTCTNATTCTGTAGANTNNCTTTCAATTTCTTTGATGAGATGTTCAATTTTTTCTTTACATTTTTCTAATTTATCTAGTGTATTAAAATCGTGTCCAATTAATANTTTGAGTGATTTTTTATTCATTTTTACTGCAGCATCATGTTTTGAATTAGANGTNTGNGAGAGNCCNTATCGAGCATCCGAGATGAATTCNTCACAAAGNTCTATGATGTCTTGAAAAGANCCTCTTAATTTNCGTTGCTTATTTTTATGTGCTTTTGAGTATAACAAATCTATCTGACTGCGGATNTTNTCACTTCTGCTTCTTACTTCATTCCTAAGTGCTTCATCAGATTTAGTCATTTTTCCTTTTTGGTAACCATTGTATGCTGTAAACAAAAGTCNAGTTGCTGTGATTACAGCAGAGATACTTGGGTCGGGGAACACTTGTCGTCTGCTAAACTAATCTGTATTCAAATCCTTCTATANTTTTNAATTTACAAATTTTCTTTAATTGATTCAACAGCATCAACAATTGTTTGTTCTGGNTTNTNTGTTTTTATTTGTAATATTTCCCAAGCATCTTCTACATCGTAACTAACTTTTACNCCNAAATTTTCTTTTAGAATTTTNATTGTTAATTTGGGATGGAATATNGCAANAANGTATGCTAAAAATTTNGGTAATNTCNTATGNGGCCACCTGCCTCCCTTTTTAGANNTCAAAATTTTNCCAATTTCATTCATCCACATNTCTGATGTATGNGTAATATAACGTCTGTGATTTTCTCCCATANTAAGTGCATTAATATGCGCTAAAGCAACATCTCTTACNTCTACAAAATTAATATTAAAATCTAAAACAAATGGAGGGCCGTTNACATAATGTTTNAGATATGACATAGANCCTTCTATGTGTTTTTTATGAAATACAGGNCCAAAAACAATAGAGGGGTGAATGGTAATNAATCTTACATTTCTTTTTTCGGCCCANTNTCTCATTTTTNTTTCNCCTTCTGCNTTTGCAAAACCATANGGATTTGAATTAAGTGAGGCATCGTCACACCAATCNTTAATTGTNAANGTCCCACCATTTTCATAATTAGTNGGGCGGATTGCTGCAATAGANGATGTGTGAATGATTGTTTTAACATNNCCCATTACAGAGCATAAATTTTCTACTCCNATTACNGAAGTATCAATTACATCTTTTTGAGGNTCTAATTTCCCNANTAANAAGTTTGCAGCNCAATGAATNACACTTTCACAACCATCNACNGCNTTTTTTAANGATTCNACNTCAAATAAATCACCATAAACAACTTCTAAANNTTNATGTTCAGGAAAAATNGATTTAAGNGATAAATCCCTCATCATNGCTCTTGTNTTTATCCCNTTTTTTAGCAATTCATTNACAACATGNGCNCCAATAAATCCNCTTGCNCCNGTAACTAATACAATGNCNGTGTNGTTACNCATGTAACNTCTCNATTTTATTTGGCAAATCAAGTTTTTTGTTTTTTTATTTATTNAACTAATTTAGATTTTTTGACNTAGTTAAACATCAATCTTGAAAATANTTGTCTTTTTCGCTATTAATATGGCGCTAATGATATATGATACTAGGCGCAAGCAAAAAGTAGCATTTAAACCAATAAATTCNGGAAATATTTCAATGTATGTTTGTGGTGTAACTGTTTATGATTTATGTCATTTAGGTCATGCNAGATGTTATGTTGCTTTTGATGTNATTCATAGNTGGTTAGAATCATCAGGTTATGATGTAAATTATATTCAAAACTTTACAGATATTGATGATAAAATAATTTTAAGGGCTAATGAAAAAGGTGTNGATTTTTTAGAATTAGTTGAAGAAAATATCAATGCATATTTTGAAGANATGGATGCATTGAATATTTTGCGNGCAGATCAATATCCNAGATGTACAGANTATGTTGAACAAATGATNTCTATNACNGAGGATTTNATTNCTAAAAATCATGCNTATGTTACAAATGATGGGGTTTATTTNCATGTTGAATCTGCTCCAGAAAAGTANGGTGTTTTGACTGGNCANAANATTGATGCNGTATTAGGTGGAGCAGGTGGAAGGGTTTCAAAAACAGGTGAAGGAAAAAGGGATCACAAAGATTTTGCATTATGGAAATTAGCTAAGNAAGGAGAGCCAAGTTGGCCAAGNCCTTGGGGNGANGGAAGGCCTGGNTGGCATATTGAATGTACTGCAATGAGTATGGANCACCTTGGTGAACAATTNGATATNCACGGAGGNGGGCATGATTTGAGATTCCCTCATCATGAGGCTGAAATTTTCCANGGNGAATGTCANACNGGNAAATCNCCNGTTGTAAATTATTGGTTACACAATGGTTTNGTAAATATGGATGGNGAAAAAATGAGCAAAAGTTTGGGCAATTTTTGGACAATAAGNGATATTATTGCAAAAATANATCCTTTAGTGTTAAGNTTTGCATTAATTAATGCTCAATATCGTTCTCCAATNGATATGAATGAAAANTTATTACATGATGCAGAAAAAAATCATCAGANACTTTTAGATTCATANAAATTAGCTTTAGATTCNTGGGATAATATTGAAGAAAATAAGTTACGNCGTTTNCCAGAACCAAATCTTTCTTCATCAGAACCTCTATCTCATAGTCTTGGTTTGATTGAAAAATTTGCAGAAGAATTTGCTTTGGCTATGGATGATGATTTTAACACCAGAGTAGCAGTGACAAAAACNATGTCTATTGTNAGGGAGGTAAATCGTTTANTAAATTCAGATTTGGATGAAGAGGATTGTAAATCNGTTGGNTTTTTTGCNGTAGAATTATTTGAGCAACAAGCAGGTAAGGTATTGGGTTTGTTGCCANCAAGAGAGCAAATTTCAATAATGAATGAAGAATCANTAGAANTAAAAATGCGTAAGGAAGAAATCTCAGATGAGGTNGAAGANTTATTAAATCAACGAACTAAAGCTAGGNATGAAAAAAATTGGTCTGAAGCNGATNANATNCGTGACAAACTTACTGAAATGGGAGTNNNAGTNANAGATACAGCCGAAGGNCCNGTTTGGGATTTGTCTTAAATCACTCAGATTTNGGNGGTTTTAATGGAGGCATTTTCACTTTCTTTTTATTNTCNTCTTCCTCATTATTTCCATCAAACCAAATGTTANNCTCNTCAGAATTTCTATTTTTATTTGTTAAGAATAATACTACTGAAGTAATTGAAATAAATATTAATGCAATAATTAAAATNATTATAGTTCCCGTTTGATCATTTGATTCAGATTCTAATACAGATGCTTGGTCACAGATATTGTCTTCACAAACCCATTCACCGGAATTACTACATACACAATTATTACAATCTTCTTTCTTTACTTGTCCAAAACTACATGCAACAGTATTTTGAGAGTTNTCTGTTGAATCATCTGTTGATTCATCAATACATCCATCACCGTCATCATCTGCATTTGTAGCATCTTCTGATGGGCATTGATCTGAATTATCTCCTACTCCATCGCCATCAGTATCTGTGGTTTCATCAGCATCATATGGGAAATCATCTAAATCTGCGCAAACACCATCATTATCACTGTCATCTTGAGCATCATTTGGGCAAGGGTCATTGTTATTTCCGACCCCATCTTTATCTGAATCAAACCATTCTGTTGGATCGTTTGGGAATGCATCAGTCCAATCAGAATAACCGTCTTCATCAGAATCTACATCATTGATTTCAGTATTCAAACGATATCCATTTTCATTTAATTCTACATCATAATAATCAGACCATAAGTCAATTTGGCTAATTGAATTGAAAGGAATTGAATTATTTAGGGTGTTAAAGTAATAATCATCTCCATATGTAAATACAGAATCTAGGTGCGTACCTCCTGATAATCCCGGATATTTTCCATTAAACCAATCTTCAAATTCTTCTTCAGTCATTGTATTTGCATAGTTAAAACTCTCATACATTTCATCTAAATCAAATTTCATTGCTTCTTCTAAATCTTCAGAAATACTCGCCCATGTTTGCCCACCTTTGGAAACACCTTCAAATGTAATATCTACTGATTTGCTAAAACCATCTCCTTGAACTATTTCACTATCTACACCAAGTTGAGTCAATAGGAAACCGTCACCAAAAATAGGTAATCCGCCAACAATTGTTAATTTCATATCAGGATCTATTGCTTCGATTAGGTTTCTATATGGGTCGTTTCTAAAAGAATCTACAACCATTAAATCAGCACTTAATCCTACTTTTATTCTTCCAACATGTTCATCCCAATTCATTCCATCAGCCGGGTTACTTGTTACCATCTGAACTAATTCATAATCCGAAAATACATCTCCAAATCTGTTTGTATCCAACCAATCAGCCATTTTCAATTCATGCAATGGGCTTTTAGTTCCTGAAGGAGACCAATCAGGTGCTAGAGAAATTGTAACTCCTTCTGACTTTGCTGTAACAACGTCAGTAGTATCGCCATATAGAAGAAGATTTGATGTGGGTGACCATACGAGATCTACACCAACATCGCCCATTGCAGAAAATTCTGCTTGACCTAATCCCGTTCCGTGGATTAGCATTAATTCACCAACTAGTAATTCATTTTCTACCAATATGTCGAATTCAGATCTAGATGATTCATCAGTCCCTTCGGCTAAGTGTAAGAACCAGGCATCTAATTCACCAGATTGGTTTCCAGTTTTGATGTGATTTCCTACGTAATCACTTTCTAATTCGGTTACTTTAGTATGCATATAGTCTCTGCCAAAATTATAGTATTCTATATTTCTAGCTAATATTGAAGCAAATTCATCATCATCTCCAGTAGGGTTTCCTTGTACTGCTGTAGTTCCTCCTGCTACTGCACGAACTTCGACATACTTCATTGATTCATGTTCTAAATCCCAGTAATCCCATCCTTGAATTAACGATTTAGCACCAGTGACATCTATTGAATATGTTGGATTATTTCTCCATTGATATCTATTTTCGTAAAAATCACCATTTCTATGATCTAAAGAGTAATCCCATAAAGGCACCATGTTGTAATGAATATGGTTGTGAGCATCAATAATGCCTGGATAAATTGTTCCAGCAGTTTCAACTATAGGGACTCCCTGTAAATCTACTTCTGTAGGCATAGATCCTTCTTCCCATACTGCTTCTATCATTCCATCAGTGACCATTACACTTCCATAAGGAATTACACTATTTTCTGCCTCCATTGTCACAATTCGACCTTTAAGGACATACGAACCGTCATGATATAAATCACCAGTATTAGCGTAACAGGAGCCTATAGCATGATTTATACCGGGACCTCCCTCTGCTTCAGGCCAAACTTCATCATTTGCAATACCGGGTGTTGGTGGGGTAATTTTTGTCCAATTGCCCTCAGAATCCCTAGCATATGATGTGTCCCAATCAGAATCTTGCCCTTCAAATGAAAAACTATCTAATACATTACCAGAAGAATCTGAAATATGAATTGTATCTCCAGACCAAAAATCAAATTCTAATCCTGTGTTTACTCTGTAAAATACCATATAACTTCCTGCAGGAATAACAGTATCCCAACCAATTGAACAAGATGGTGAACCTTCGTTTTTGAGATCATCCAATACCCAATTAGAGATGTTAACATCACTATCGGTTGGGTTATGTAATTCTACAAACATATCATTGTAAGTTCCAAATTTACCATCTCCATTCCAATCAGTCCCACCATATTCTTCATTATTTGGAGATACCAGAATTTCGCTAATAATGATGTGATTTGGTAATTCTGCTGAAGAAGATTGAATTACTGTAGTAGAAAGTGGTAATGTTGAAATTAAGAACCCAATTACCAAAATCCAACAAATTGAATGCCCATTTGATGTCCTGCCCATACCCTGTCGTAAGCAAACTAGCATTTTACTCAATCTATTGGGGTTATTGATTTCTTTAAGGTAATGTGTCAGGTCCACCAACTGGCATTGCCATTAATGGTCCATGCATTCCTCTAAGGGCAGGACCTTCTGTCATTGTAGCAAAAATCCCAATGTCTCCTGCACTATTATGAGATAAACCAAACCATGGCCTGCCATATTGATCAACACTCATGTCGAGAAAATCTCCGAGCCCTCCGCATCTATTGTAGCCACAATCTTCTGTAGTGTCTAAGGGATCATCATCTGCATTAACCTGTACTGTGGTAAATAATGGATTTTCATTAAACACATCAGTAGATACTGTCAGATAACCATTCCAAGAATCATTTCCCGTATCCCCTACATAACCGAATGCAACTTTACCTCCTCCACCTGCAGTAACTACGGGAAATCCGGTCCCCACTAAATCAATTGGCGGTGCAATCATCATTGCTTTGCTCCATGAATTTCCGTTATCTTGAGAATTTGCATAATATGGCATATTGTCTATTCCCATCCACATTGCATGTACATTATTTTCATCATCTATTGCAACTTGTGCCTCTTCAAAATTCCAAGTATCTGCAGTTCCAGATTCTTCAGTTGGAAGTGGATGTTCGGTCCAAGTAAATCCTCCATCAGTACTGCGGTAAATAGAGTATCCACTGCCACTACATCCAACATTTCCGCGATAAAAATTACCATTTTCCGCGCCTTCTATATGGGCACTTAACCCACCACTGTTACATCCAAGGGGAGCACCAGGAACTTCTGGACTCCATGTGTTGCCTCCATCAAAACTAGTTGAGCATAATGGTGCTTCCCAATTTCCATTAATGCAAAATACCCACGTTGTTGGATGTAAAGCAGCAGGATATGGCGCCGATCCAATAGTCTGATGGTCTTGAACAGAATAAGAAGTAGCAGGAGTTGGTGGAGACCATGACGCACCTTCATTGTCTGACCATTCAACAGTCATTCCCAATAGAGCATGCATGTCGAATTTCATGATCCTATCAGTCCATTTGTCTACGTAAACATAAGGATCGTTACTATTGGGTACTGGTAATATTGGATCGTAAGTATTTACGCATGAATAATCTGAAATATTGCTCATTGTAATTAATCCTGAACACTGAACAATTGCTGTTGAACCCGCAGGCCCATTACCCCAACTTGAGATGTAAAGATTATCGTTTGAAGTAATTCCTATAGTGGGCTCAAATGTACTCATGCCAATGCTGTAATAACTTCCTTGAGTCCAAAAAGGGATGTTATTTTCTGTAAGATTAACTGTGATGTTTCCCTCTAGGACTGCTGATTCATTTAATGCATTAATTCCACCAGAATAATGGTACCATGTAGTAGATGGGATATCCCTCTCAAAATCAAAAGGCCCGGGTTCAATAATTATCTTCTCTTCCTCACTTCCAAAACAACCAGCTAAACTAGACGTCATCAGAAATACGATTAACAGTGCTGACGCCCGTCTCATGTGTATGCGTGCAAAGTCAAATTATAACAGTACACCGATTAAAATTAGAGTGAATTTAGTGTTATGGTAGAGTATCCCAACCACCTATAGGTAGTGGAGATAATGGCGTTAAATCTCCATATAGTGCGGGACCATGCATCACTGTACCAACAATTCCAATTTCACCTGCAGGATTATGGGCTAATGCAATCCAGGGTCTTCCTTCATCATCAATTTCTATATCTATGAAATCTCCGAATCCTCCACATCTTTTATCCCCACAATCATCATCTTCATCTAATGCATCATCAGGTTGATTTACAGCGACTGTAGTAATCAATGGGTTTTCGTTAAATGCATCAGTAACAATACCCATATAACCATTCCAACCACCTTCATCTACTTCTTCACCAATATATCCGAATACAACTCTGCCTTCTTCTCCAGCAAAAATTGTTGGAAATCCTGTTTCAGTAACATTTGGGGGCGCAACCATCCAAGGATCGGACCATGTATCACCATGATCTCGTGAATAAGCGACATAAGGCATATGTTCTTCAGAAATCCACATTGCGTATAAGTTATTTTCTTCATCAACAGCAGTAGCAACTTCATGAGAATGCCAACCGTCTTGCATCCCTATTTCTGTGGTAATTGTATGTTCGGTCCAAGTATATCCTCCATCCATACTTCGGTAGACTGCTGGTCCATCACATGAAGGATTACCCCGGTAAATTGTGCCGTCATTTCCACCAGCAAGGTGCCCATGTAATCCTGAACATTGCGGTGTTCCAATGGGGTAACCCGGGCGTTGAATATCCCATGAAAGTCCTCCATTCAAACTTCTACTACATTGGGGGCCAAGAGCTGAAGAACCAGTATTGATGCAAAAAACGAAGATAGTGTCGTATATTCCGAGATTATCTACATCTGGCATTGATGCAATTGATTGATGATCTTGTGGAGAATAATAACCTTCAGCAGAATAGGGAATACTCCAAGAGTTTCCATCGTCATCTGAATATTCAACGAACATCGCAGTAAGTGCATGCATATCGAATTTTACAATTCTATTTGTCCATTTATCTACATAAACGTAAGGATCATTACTGCTTGGAACTTGACCCGTATCTGG
Source organism: Methanobacteriota archaeon (assembly GCA_002720275.1). Lineage (GTDB taxonomy): Archaea > Thermoplasmatota > Poseidoniia > Poseidoniales > Poseidoniaceae > MGIIa-I. The sequence continues at coordinate 8,200 of PBHR01000033.1, read as the reverse complement.
AAAAACAGGGTTAAATGGCCCAACATCTTCCCAATTTTGACCATAATCCATCGATCTAATCATGTGGGTGCCGTCTCCAGTGCCTCTATAATTTGTAAAAATAATTGCACCATTGCTAGTGATTCCAATCGTTGGTTCAAATGTAGTATATCCAATAGAATAGTATGTGGCTTCAGTAAAAAATGGGCTATTGTTTCCTTCAAGAACTAGACTTCCATTAATGTACATATCTTCAGTTCCATTAATCCATGTTCCATTTGGAAAGTGATAAAATGTGGTTATTGGTATTTCATTAGAGAAGTTATCAAACGGATTTTCAAGCTGAATTTCTTCAACCTCTGGTTCGCTAAAACATCCGGGAATACTAGACATCATAAGTGAGACAAGAAGTAATGCAATTAACTTCCGCATATGAATCCCTAATCGCTATTTGCTTTAATCATGCCCACTTAACGATTTAATTATGACCTAGTATCACCTATTACTATGCGCAAGTGTAATGTTTGCCTCATCATACTTACAATGATTCTACCAATTTTCTCTGGTTGTTTTGGTGATTCTGTTGAATCTGAAATAATTGAAGAAACAGGTTATCCTTCAGTTTGGGATAGATATGACATAGATTATCGTAGTGATGATGTATTTAGCTGGGTTACTGTGAATGGATCTTATGAAATAGATGATGTAAGATCTATATTTGTTGAAGTNGATATTCCNGCNTCTCANGGNGGTTGTGCTACAAATGTTCCAACTGATTGTCTTGTTCATTTGGGTTTNTGGCTGCCNGTAATTGAGGGATGTGATTGGGATGCAGACAATTTGAGTGATGATTGCAAAGTCCCAGCAATTGCAGAGGTTGGGCCATATTATAATGATGGAGACGTGGATGCATTAACTCCTGCAGATAGATTAGGTCGATTTTTGATTGAAAATTATGTTCCTCATGGATATGCTGTNGCTCAAGTNAGTGTTTTTGGAACTGGAGATAGCACTCATTGTATGGATTTAATGGGTGTTGATGAACAAGCNGGAATTGATGCTGCTGTNACTTATTTGGGAAGTGCNCCTTGGGCAAGTGGNAATGTNGGAATTATTGGNAAATCNTANGATGGTTCTACTCCTTGGGAAGCNGCTACATTTGGTAATGAATTTTTGAAGACAATNGTGCCAATGTCNGGATTAATCGGGGTTCAAGANTTGATGTGGAGAAATGGNAGNATGGAGGCTAGAGGNGCGATAATGCANAATGGTGTTTATGGNTCATTNGGATTAGATGGTGATTTAGAGGACACTCANACTGGTTGTAGAGGNTATATTGAAGGATATTACGCTGGAGTNGGNGCATATNTNAGNGGCGATGATCTTAGTTGGATGGGTTCAGATTATTGGACACAAAGACATTTTNTAACTAGGGCAATAGAAAATTACAACGGTTCTGTATACATAATACAAGGTATGCAAGATTGGAATGTAGANCCTCACATGGCATTTCCAGTACATCAGCAATTAGAAAATGCGGGGATTGAAGTAAAAACATTGGCTGGGCAATGGGGTCATGATTATCCAGATAGAGAAAGTGGACATTCNTCTCTTTCTTCAGGTAGGGGCGCCGAAGCATATCCCTATTCATTGAGGTGGGATTGGGCAGATGAAATGTTATTGTGGTTTGATTGGTACCTAAAAGGAGAAGGAGATAAACCATTATTGACTGTAGAAATGCAGGATAATTTGGGTGGTTGGAGAGTTGAAGATACATGGCCAGCACCGGACACAGAATATAGACAATTTTTNGCAGGTTCTGACATTGAAGACGTCAGNGGNGGNTCNACGATAACTNCNACTTNAACNAAAGTNCTTTCAATNGGTCCNTTNGAAGAGGATTTANTAATTGCTGGAATGCCTACATTTCANNTAAANTCTACAATTTTAACAACTAATAATGGNCATTTATTNATTGAAATGAGNGATGGAGAGTCNGGNATGCANCTNGGTCATGCAGTAATGGATTTACGNTTNCATGCAGGNGGNAAACAAGGTNCACAATTAGCACCATTACANACTGTTTTAGCAATGATGGAATTTTTCCCNATGGATGTAGTTGTTCCAGCAGGAAATACAATTGAATTNGTAATTTCTCAAACNGGAGAAGATTATGTNCCTAGTGCTTCTGCTATTGGNCCNGTACAACTTGATTTNTCAGATGAAAGTATTTTGACACTTCCTATAATAAATAGGACAAGTGGAGATTATTTTAGAGCATCAGGACATGATTATTCTGGAGAAAACGGTGCTAGGAGTTATTAATTAGAATCTTGAGGTGGTTTTGTGTTGGAAACAAAGAAGTTGACTGCATTAATGTTGTTTTTAGTAATATTACAACCACTTCTTGCNGGATGTTTTGGAGATGAATTAGAAGAAGATATGCCAGCACNGATTTCAATATTTGAAAAATTTAGNGCTTATGATTCAGGGTTAGANGATCAAAGAAATTTCACTTCAATAGATTTAGCAATTAATTCATCAACAAATCTAAGTTGGGCTGTTTTTGGAAATGAAGAAGGTGGGAATTGTTGTGAGCATTATCTTGCAGCAACAAAAGAAGGTTTGATTTTGAACTTTGGAGGGGAATANCCTACTTGGAGTGTAGATNGGGGNCATACNTGGGATGAATACANACCTTCNATATTTTCTCAATTTGGTTGTATGGAACCAAAACCAACNGTNCCAGGNCAAGAAGGATTNGGNGAAGGAAGTATTGTTCAAGCAACAAANGGNGATATTATTTCCATGGGNTGGTTNCCTTATCCAAGTTCAAGTGGAGCNGATCAATTTTATGCATTCTTTTATGATTCCGAAGCAGAAGAATGGAGTTGGTGTTTTAATCGGACACCTGAACCGTTCTATGATAGGTCTTGGCAAGTAGAAGTTATTGGCCCAATATCTGGTGGAATTTATGGTTCAGGGCCATGGGCTAGTTTGGTAATTTCTAATTTCTGGCATCANGTTCAAAATGTTGGTGGGCAAATCTCNACNGATGGNTTAAATTATGATTATTTCCCCTTCCCAGATAGGGATGCAGATTTAGATGTGGTGCAAGTTAATTTAACNGCTACAGATTTAGGTATGGAGTGGGATTACACTAAACCACACAAAGAGATGAGAGCATTNCCTGTGCCTTCAGGAGGATTATATTTCCCAGATTATTTTGTTAATGGGGATGATGCATATCTTGATACAAATTTAGATTGGTACAAAGCTGAAACTATGGNAGGNAATTCCTTGCCAAGTGAATATTGNGCATTTGATTCTAGTGGTGCATTGCATTGTGTGGTTCGAGAAAATATGGTACTTAGGCATCAATTGTCTTGGGATGGTGGTGAAAGTTGGTTAAATCAATCGTACAATATTTCTGAAATGGCTTCAGATATTGAAGAGTGGGAATTCCATTCAAATGGAGAACATGATTTATTTGTTCTTAATGTTAGATATCAAAGTTCAGATGGGCCTGATGTGGATGTGGCATGGCATGTTAGAGAATACAGCCAATCATTAGTTCCAGATCAATTAACATACCTTGGATTAGGAGATTTAGATTCTACTTCTGGTGCTGGAAACGATATTAGATTTGACTTTGCAAGTATGGGGATACTTCCTGATGGAGGATCTTTTATTGCATATATGGATAGTAGTGACCCAGACCCTCTATTTGGTGTGGAATTGATGATGCCAGATGTATATGGCCCTATGCCATTTTAGTACTTAATTAGCCAAAAGTTATACTGTGGTAATATTTCGATTAAAGTATGCGAATAACCGTAATTACTATACTGATTATTGCAAGTTTACAACCTATGATATTTTTTGATTCATTAGAAGATTTTAATCAAAATTATTTCAGTTCCTCAAGTGGTATTGAAGTAATAAATGAAGTTGAACCAAATAATGTGAATACATCTGGGCAAGAAGTCTATCCTGGAGATGTGGTTAGAGGCGCAGTTGATATGTGGAATGATAAGCATGATTGGTATTCAGTTTGGCTTGAACCAGGTCAAACATTATTGTTGACTCTTTCTCATGCTTCAGGTGATGGTGTTTCAATGTCAGTTTGGGATGAGGAGAGCACACACCTTGGTTCTAGCAACCCAGCTAAGACACGTGATACAATTTTCTTGGGTGAGGAAGAAACAGACTTAGGAGGTATATACAGTGTTTCCATCAATGCAACAATGACTGAAGCTGGTGGCGGAGCATATGTGCTTGAGATTGATGCGGGATACGAGGTGAATTGGTATTCTGCAGCTGTAGGATGGTATGTTGCATCTGATATCTATGATGCTAAAGGTAACATTATGTATACATCAGAACTTTCGTCCTACCAATTTGCTGAATCAGCATCAACTGACACACAAAGTGCACCAGTATGGACAAACGATGATTTTTGGAACTTCTCTGTTTCAATGCCAGAATTCTTTGGAGTAACTTATGATGAATATTACCAAATGACCGTTACAGGCTCAGATACTGTTTCTGGAAAAGACTGCTACAGGGTCTCAATTGAGGGTAAGGCGACTCTGACAATTGAACTAGGTGGTGTAGAAACAAAAACAATTGATGAACAAACTGGCGATGCATGTTATGCAAAGGATAGTCTGTCACTTATTCATGAAAATCTCACGATGACAACAAAGTTGGAAACGAGTGGTTTCGGTTTTATGAATCAGGATCAAGGAAGAAGCTGTACCGATGACTTTGGTGACCCTGACGAAGACTGTGATGGAGTTGCAGACGATTGGGATGATTGTCCTGGAACCGCTCCTGGTGCTGAAGTAGATGCATGGGGTTGTTCAGATGCCCAAAACAATGGTGGTGGAGGATCAGGAAACGGTGATGATGACACTGATGGTGACGGTATTCCTGATTCAAGCGATGCTTGCCCTAATGACTACGCAGATTCATCAAATGACGCTGATGGCGATGGATGCCCTGACGATAATGGCGGTGGTGGTACAGGTTCCACAGATTCAGATAATGACGGAGTGGTTGATGATGATGATATGTGCCCAGATACAACCGCAGGTGATGATGTAGATTTCTTTGGTTGCAGTGATGAGCAAAATGGGAACTCTGGCGGTGGCGATAACGGTGGCAACAATGGAAGTGGAACTGGAGGAGGCGGAACTGGTTTTGGTTGTATACCGAATGGTGCTGACCAGGCTACGGTTCTGAAATCCGATCTGGTATATGCCAATGGCGTTAACGAATTGAATTTCCCTCTAACTGAAGGCAAAGTATGGAGTGAAGCAGCAGTAGGCAGCGGGACGATGTCGCTAAGTATCGAAATTGGCGGATGTTCAATTCTTGATATGGAGTTAGATAGTTCAGGTGCTTTACCACTAAACTATCGACACATTGGTGATGAATCATTCACAATTGGCGGAACCACAGTCACAGCAACAGGAATTCAATCCTTCGCAGGTAGAGAAGGTAACAACGATTGGGCAACGCCTGATTTCACAATTTTACCAAGCGTTCCTGACGATGTTGCACGTATGGGTCTTCCCTTTGCTGCATGGATAAATGTAGTTGGATTCAATGAATTCAATTCTAATGTTGACATTAGCGCAACTGTAAACGCTCAAAATGCTCCATTGATGTATAATTATCAACAGCTAACAATAGACGATTTGGGTGCGGTAGTAGTAGATACCATGAATCTATCAAGTGGCGAGTATGAGTTGACTATAACAGGTACTAGTGGAGGAAACGACCGCTCAGTAGTTGTCCCATTCACTGTTGATAATGACCCAGATTTCGAAATCGTAACAATGGATCCTTGGATTTCACTTCCAGGTGGCGTTCCATGGGTAGTTCCAACTCCAATTTTTGTCGAACCAGTTAATGGATTTGGGGCAGATGTCACACTTTCTGCGATAGTCCCAGACGGTGTTACTGCGCAACTTGATTTCTCAAGTGGGTCTGCTCCTTTTATGGCAGTACTTACCCTAACAATCTCTGATGATTTACCAGAAGGCGACCATACAGTGATTATTTCTGGAACTTCCGGCTCAACAGTTCACTCAGATGAAATTACATTTAGCATCACATCTCTGCCAGAATTCTCTCTTGAAATAGAAAATCGTGAGCAACAATTGGCTGAAGGCTCAATGTCAATCTCTGGAGTCATAAATGCGCACAATGGCTTAGATTTGACACTGGGCGGAGTATTGGATGTATTAGTGGAGCCTTACAATCAGGATTTGCTTGACAGCGCTGTTATTTCATGGGGTGTAATCGATTCGAATGGAGACCTTCCATTCACAGTCACTTTCACGGTAGATGAAAATACTCCAATGAATGAATATACAATTCAATTGAATGTTGTAACACTTGATGGAGGAGTTTCACACGCTGCATCAGTTGTCTTTGTTACAGAGTCTTCAACTCTTGACGGTACTGCTGTGGCTGCTGATGCCTCTTCAGTTGTTTCAGGGAACACAACTACGCATGACGGAACTGATACTTCAGCAAGTAATTTAGTTAATGAAGATTCAAGTGATGATGGCACAAGTAATGATGGCGCAAGTAATGATGACACAAATAATAATGGTAATTCTGGAATTAATTCAGAATCAGAGTCATCAAATACATGGTTAATTGTTGGTTCATCAATCGTTATTTTAGGAACAGTAATTGGTGTATTGTTTTTGACATTTAGGAATAAAAATGGTGGTGCTGTTGGTGATTTGTGGGGAGGGCAAAATCAAATTATGTCACAATCACCTGCTATGGGAGCTCCTCAAATGATGCCACAGACAATGCAATCTGTAAATCCGGTTGCACCAGTTCAAACTTCCCAAATTATGACTGCTCCACCACCTCCTGCTCAACCAACAACAGTGCCTGATTATTCCGGTCTTCCTCCTGGAGGTCAATATGATCAATCTACAGGGCAAACAATTTACGTTTTACCCGATGGCACTCGCTGGCAAATGATGGCAGATGGAAGTTTTACCAGGTTGTGAAAATTGTAAATTCAATTGACTTTGAAATAAATTTTTGAATCATCAACTTCGAATACTTCAGAATCATTTGGTCCAGCCCCTAATTCAAGTGTTACTGCACCGGCTCTAGTTTCGTTTTGTAGATGCCTCCAATCATTATCTAAAAGTTCAGGGTTTCCTTCACCTATCCAAACAGTTAATTCAATATTTTCTTCAATATCAAGGCCTAAATCCTTACGCTTCTGTTGAATTCTTCTAATAATGTCCCGAGCTAATCCTTTTGAAGCAAGTTCAGGAGAGATTTGCATATCTAAGACGAGACTAACATCTAAATCTTCATCATTTTCTGAAAATGTGATTGTTTCTGCTGCAAACCCACTTTTTTCAACACGTCTTAATTCAACATCTTCTGAAGTAATTTCATATCCTGCAAGTTTGCATGTTCCTGCTTGAATTTCTTCCCATGTTGAATTAGGTTCTGCAGATGAAATCGCCTCTAACACAGAGGGTAAATCTTGTCTGCATTTTTTACCTAGCATTTTTCTATTTGGCGATAATTCAATCTGTTGAAATTTATCTAAATCATTTACTGTAGATATCTTTTCAACATTCAATTCCTCAGCTAGAATTTCATGAAATACGCCTAAATCAGGACCCCCTACAATCCAACCTTCATTACAAGGAAGTCTTTGTCTTCTCTTTGCTTTTACTCTAATTCTTCTACCTGTTTCTGCAAGTGATCGCACTAACTCCATTTTAGATTCTAGGCCTAAATCTTGAGGAGGTAATGCACCCTCTTCTTGAATTGGCCAGTTAGATAAATGAACTGAGTCACCATTAAGATTTGAATAAATTTCATCTACCATAAATGGTGCAACTGGAGCAGTTAACTTACAAACAAGTGAAAGGACTTCATGTAATGTATGTTGGCAAGATTTTTTATCATCATTCGTGGCTTCATCCCAAAGTCTTCTTCTACTCCTTCTTACATACCAATTTGAAAAATCATTGATTACAAAATCTTCTAAATCTCTACATGCTTTGTGAAAATCCCAATTGACAAATTGATTGTGATACTCTTTTGCTACCGAACTTGCTCTTGATAAAATCCAGCGATCTAATTCTGGTCTTTTTTCAACAGGTAGAATATTTTCTTCAGGATCAAACCCATCTAATGCAGCATAATCTGCATGGAACTT
>PBHR01000032.1 GCA_002720275.1 Methanobacteriota archaeon | reverse complement strand
TGCTCTTCATCAAACAGAGTAATTGTCAAGAATGACCATGTTAGATCATCTGGACCGTTTACGAATGATAATCTTAGTAGGTTATCAGTCATGCCTGATGTTGTGGCACTTGGGTGGTCTTCAGCCCTATATTCGTTTTCTGATCCTTCATTTTCAGATTCAATAGATCGGATGCAGTCTGCACTTGAAATCCAAGCAAGATCAGTCGCTGAAATACCATATGCAGTACTAACTCCTTGTTGTGAAACAATATCATAATGAAGTATTGAGGGTATATAATCGTTCAAAACAACCTGTTTTGAAGATGTTGCTCCTAGATCATCAATTGCAATCACGGTAATTCTTTTTGACCAAATTAAAGCACACCCGTAATCTGCAAAATCTTCGCTACGGAAAAAAGTATTACCTGCTTCCAAAGGCACTGGAATAGAACCATTTGCATACTCGCCTGGTTCTATTTCTGCAACTTCTTGAGTCAATACACCCACATTTGGAAATAGGGGGAAATCAATTGTTCCATTATTATCTGTGTCGATTCCTAATGAGGCAATACTTCCATCTGAATCAGATATGTTCCAATCAAGATAGATATGTAATGTCCATGTTCCATCGCCGTCATCAGTTAATAAGTCATCATCTGCAAGCCAAATCTCAGCAGATATTGAAGGTAGTTGATTCGTCGTAGATGAAGAGGTGGTTTCTCCACCTAAACAACCTGCAAAGCTAATGCTAATCATCATTAAACAAAGCATAATTGGTTTTACTTTCATAATTTATTACTTTGTGAGTTTTTTTATAATGTTTTCATATAAAACATCTAAAAAGTCTGTTTTTTTAATGCTTTATTTATTTTTCAAAACTTCTAATTTATATTCCTCGTATACTTCACTAAATATTTGAATATCTGATTCAAATGTTTCTGGTAATAATGGGCCAAATGAAAATCTAAAGAAGCGTGAATAAGGTGTCACATAATTGGGATCTTTAGAGTGGGGTCTAGCCATATCACAATCAGAAGCACACAATATTGCTGCGCCCCTTTTGAAGAGCCTTTCATTGAAATCTTTACTGTTTAATCCCTCAGGTAATTCTAACCAATGGTAAAATCCACCATTTCCTGTATAAACTTTCAACCCCATTTTCTCAAAGGCTTCACCATAACGTTTTCTTTGCCAATCATAATGTTTCTCAACCGCTTCTCTCGCCTTCTTAATTCGCTCTGGTTCAAACAATTTCACTGCATATAATTGAGATGGATGAGATACGCCACCCATTCCAAAACTGGAATAGTTAGCCATTGTTTCAATATTTTTCTTACTAGCAATAACCCATCCAACACGTATCCCTGGACATTGAAGTCCTTTGGTACAAGCACCTGTTATGAACACATTACTATTTTCTAAATCGGTAACATATTCCATCCCACTAACGGCAGGAGAATGAAACATTTCATACGCTTCATCGAGAAGAATTCCATTATTTGATTGCTCAGCCATCTGTATTAATTCTTTTAATTCTTCAGCGGCTCTTGTATGTCCGGTTGGATTGCTTGGATTCGAAATTATTGGCATAATGTTAACATTTTTATCTAGCCCTGATCTATCAAAATAATCTGAATTCGGGGGATGGAAATTGTTTTCTTTAGTGAATGGTACGACTTTGTAATCAATATTGTTAGCAACCATAATATCTAGATATGCTGGCCATTCTACATTACCAATTCTAATCTGTACATTTTTTTTCAAGAATGCTAAAACGGAAAAAATACCTTGCCGTCCTCCCGCAAATATCATAACATTTTCAGGTGTTATATTACAATTGTAATATGTATTGTAATAATTTGTAATTGTCTCACGTAACAGAGGATGCCCCCAAGCTTTTGGATAAAACCGATCTTCCCAAGTAACATCAATCGATGGCGGCAATTCGGGGCCTCCAAATTTCTCTAATGGTGTAGTTAGGGGGAATCCTTGAGACCAAGGATGAGTGCCTTCTGTTCCCATAAATTTCCCAAAACTGTCCCTAAATGCATATAATGTTTCATAAATACTCATTGGTGGGCAATTATCAGAAAGGAAAGATTCTACTTGATTAGACTCTACCATAAAACTCTCACAATCCATAAGGTTACTAAATTTAATCATTAATGGAAAATTGAGATTTAGCATAATTAACAGCGTTATGAAAAATTACCATACCTTCCCCTTGTCCATGAAATAAATTCTCCCTTGTCCATGTTGCACCTAACCATGTTGAATGATTGGCTTCTGGATGGGGCATTAAACCGAATACTAATCCTGTTGGGTCGCAAACTCCTGCTATATTTCTCCAACTAGAATTGGGTGAAATTGGATACGGCAGCAATTCATCCGATTTCGATGGATATTGCTGATTTGGATCTACATATCTTACAACTAATTGCCCATTTTCATTCCATTTATCTAATAATTTTTTATTATTTGTAACAAATTTTCCTTCGCCATGCCTAACTGGAACCCGCATTCTTGTCAAACCTTTAGTCCAAATACAATGGCTATCTTTTTCAAACTCTAATGTCACCCATCTATCTTCATAATGACCACTATCATTTAATGTCAAAGATGCTGTTTGTTCAAATGAAATATCATCATCTCCGGGTAAAAGACCCATCTTAACTAACACTTGGAAACCATTACAAATTCCAATGATTGGTTTTTTATCGTTTACAAATTTTCTTACTTGTTCTCTTAAACCAAATCTAAGACGGTTGCCCATTAATCTTCCACTACCTAAATGATCTCCAAACGAAAAACCTCCCGGGACAGCCATAATATGATAATCTTGGAGATCTATTTCTCCATTAACTAATTTGTTTACATGAATTCGTTCAGATTTTGCTCCTGCCATTTCAAAAACTGCTGCAGTTTCACGATCACAATTAATTCCGAAGCCTGTGAGAATTGCTACTTTAACACTCATTTTATGCACCTCCATCTAATGTTCCCTTCCAAGCTTCGCGTAATTCTGTAATAGATGCGGTCAATATTTCTGATTCATTATTCATTATAATTAATTCATCATTTTTGCCTACAATACCGATTTTTTCGTGAAATATCTCATCCATCATTTTTTCAAATTCTTCTGTATTAGCAGGATTTACACTAACAAGTATCCGTCCAAGACTTTCTCCAAAAAGCACACCCCAAGAATCTAACATATCATCTGAAGCTAGTAAAGATGAAACATCAATCTTTGCTCCTGCATCAATACCAAAACAAGATTCTGCAATAGCAATAGATAGGCCCCCATCTGAACAATCATGAGCGCTTTCAACTAAACCAGCATGCATTGCTTTTGTGAGGGCTTTGTATGCTGAAAGGTTACGTTTTGTATCAATAGAAGGCACCTTTCCTCCGATTCCACTAGCCCCTTCTGATTCTTCTTGAAACATGTATGCTAATTCACTAGCACCAAGTTCTTGTTTTGTTTCTCCAATTAAATATATCGCATCTCCAGTATTTTTAAAATCAGAAGAAATTGCTTTTGTAACATCTTGATGGTTGCCCATTAAACTAAACAATAATGTTGGTGGAACACTAATTTTTTCACCATCTAATGTAGCATCATTCTTCATAGAATCTTTGCCAGAAATACAAGGTAATGAATACGCCCTACAAACATCTTCTAATGCCCTATTTGCTCTAACAAGTTGTGCTAGTTTAAAACGCCCGTCTGGCGTTTTCTTACTTTGAACTGGATCAGGCCAACAAAAATTATCTAATCCTGCAATTCTAGATAAGTCGACCCCTACACAAACTGCATTTCTTACGGCTTCGTCTACACTAGCTGCAGCCATAGCATAAGCGTCAATATCGGAATACCTTGGAACAATCCCACAAGATATCACAGTCCCTTTGGTATCTCCAGGGATTGGAGCAATTACAGCAGCATCTCCTGGTGCATCGTGATTTACGCCACCAAAGGGTTTGATTACAGATTGTCCTATAACTTCGTGATCGTAGGATCTTACCCACCATTCCTTACTAGCAATATTGGGTCTCGCAATTAATCTTTGGAGGATGTTTCCCATTTCTTTTGGTGGTGTTTCCTCATTGAAAATAATTGGTCTGTGAATTGGAGGGCTCCATTCTGATTCTAGATTTAATTGGGGGCATCCATCATGAAGATATTCTATTGGTAAATCCGCAACTACATCGTTTCCATAGTTCACTAAAAATGTTCCAGAATTCGTAAATTCTCCGACAATTGTAGCCTCAACTTCGTGTAATTTTGCTAATTCTTCAAATGCTTGTTTATTTTTTTCATCGACACCAACTGTCATTCTTTCTTGAGATTCTGATACTAATATCTCCCATGGGCTTAATCCTAATTGCTTGAGAGGAACTTTTGATAAATCTAAATTAGCTCCTCCTGTTAATTCTGCCATTTCTCCAATACTAGATGATAAGCCTCCCGCACCATTATCGGTAATCACTTCAATATAGCCTAAATCTCGTGCTTCTAATAGCATATCAACCATTTTTTTCTGAGTGATTGGATCTCCAATTTGAACTGCACTACTCGGGCTCTCATCTGTTAATTCTAAACTTGAAAATGTAGCACCATGAATCCCATCTGAACCTACTCTACCTCCAACCATGTAAATCAGATTTCCAGGTTCGGGAGTCTTAATATGGCTTTCACGACCATCAGGGAGATGTCTTGGCAAAATACCTACAGTCCCACAATAAACCAAAGGTTTCCCAATATATCTTTCATCAAAAATTATCGCTCCATTTACAGTAGGGATTCCACTTTCATTTCCTCCTGCTCTAACTCCTGCATGTACTCCCCTCATTACGCGAGAGGGATGAAAAAGGCCTTCTGGTAAATGACCATCATAATCAGGTGGACCAAAACAAAAAACATCTGTATTTGCAATAGGTCTAGCACCCAAACCTGTACCTAAAATATCTCTATTAACTCCTACGATTCCTGTCATTGCACCTCCAAATGGATCTAATGCACTTGGGGAATTATGTGTCTCTGCTTTCATACATAAACTCCATTCGGGGGTCCACTCAATTACACCTGAATTATCATGAAATAGTGAAAGTAACCAATTTACTTCTTGCTGCATATCTAAAGCGGGTTGCATAATATATGTTTTGAAAAGTGAGTCTATTTCGCTATTTTCGCCTGTTTCTCTATCTATATGAGTTATTTTTGCGGCGAATATTTTGTGTTTACAGTGCTCAGACCAAGATTGTGCAAGACATTCTAATTCTACATCCGTAGGTTTGTCGTGGGGTAAACCTAATTCTTTACGTCTGGCTTGTACATTTTTATCCAAATAATTTTGTTGAATTGCTTTCATTTCTTCTAAATTTAAGGCCAACAATCCTTTTTCACTGATTTCAATTAGTTCTTCATCACTAACATTCAAATCTATTGATGAAGGGGGAGTATATTCAATATCTTTTAATTCCGGAAATTGTATTTCTGGCCAGTCAGCAATTGCACAATCATTTGAATCCGCAATTAATGCTGTTTCAATTAATGAATTATGTAATTGATCTGATAGCCAATTTAAATCTACATCTCCTAACCCAAAAAATACGTAACTTATAGAGGTTGAAATTTTAACATCTTTATCTAAATCAGGAAATATTGTTGTAAAACCATCTAACGCTGCAGATGCTCTATTATCTGTAACTCCGGGTTTAAATCCAACCGTAATTACGGCTTCTGGGGTTTCACTAAATGCATCCTTATTATCTAGAATTGATAAATTGAAACAGCCTATTTCGATTACAGGATCTGTAAATAATTCGTCCACTACTTTAGTCAATTGATGATCGGATAATTCTTGGTTTATTTGATACCCCAAAATACTTCTAACCTCGGTAATTTCTAAATTATGATCTGTTTTTAATTGAGATTTAATCGTATCTCCACGAACATCCCTTAGCCCTCCACCGACTCTCGGTGTTACTTCTATTCGCTGGATATTGGATTGCAAAAGACCCTCTCGTAGTATTCCCGTAATACGGGCCGTCCATGAATGAATCGCTAAATGATTTTTTGAAAATGGTTAATTTTCGTTCAAAATATGATTAATTCAATACTTCTCTTAATGATGCTCCAGTATGGCTTTTAAGATTTTTAGCGATGTCTTCTGGGGTGCCTTCAGCAACAAGTTCGCCACCATGCATTCCTCCTTCTGGGCCTAAATCAATAATCCAGTCTGATGTTTTAATTACATCTAAATGGTGTTCAATAATAATTACTGTATGTCCTTGATCTCTTAGTCTATGTAATACCTCAATTAATTGTCTTACATCAGAAATACTCAACCCCGTTGTTGGTTCATCTAATATGTAAACAGTATGGGTGTTTGGAGGCTTTCTTAATTCACTTGCTAGTTTTACTCTTTGAGCTTCTCCTCCTGACAGAGTTGTTGCTGCTTGGCCTAATTTTATGTAACCTAAACCTACGTCGTCTAATGTTTTTAAAATCCGAAATAATTTCTTATGATTTTCAAAAAACTTTGTTGCTTCACTAACACTCATCTCTAATATATCAAAGATATTTTTGCCCTTCCATTCAACCTCTAATGTTTCTCTAGTGTATCTTTTCCCCTTACAATTATCACAAACCACCCATACATCTGGTAAAAAATTCATTTCTAATTTTATTGAGCCTGCTCCTTTACATGCTTCACATCTTCCTCCTTTGACATTAAAAGAAAAATGTCCAGGAGTGTATCCCCTTTCTTTAGAAAGTGATGTTTCAGAAAATATTTTCCTAATTATATCGAATGATTTTGTATATGTTGCTGGATTTGATCTAGGGGTTCTTCCTATTGGTGATTGGTCTATTACTATCGCTTTATCAATATGTTCAATTCCTTGAACGCTAATGTGTTTCCCAGGTGAACTATCTGCTTTTTGTACATCTCTAAGTAATGCTGGTGCTAAAATTCTTGAGATTAAACTAGATTTACCACTACCCGAAACTCCTGTAACTGATACCATACAACCTAAAGGAATACAGACATTTATGTCCTTTAAATTGTTTTCACTCGCTCCTAAAATAAGTAAATATTTATCATTTGGAGGTGTCCTAGTTGGAGGAATTGGAATGTGTTTATATCCTGATAAATATTGTCCTGTAATACTTTTTTTACATTTCATTACTTCTTTGGGTGTGCCTGCTACTACCACTTCTCCACCTTTTCTTCCTGCTCCTGGGCCTAAATCAATTAGATAATCGGCTTGATGTAAAGTCTCTTCATCGTGTTCAACAACAATCAAAGTATTTCCTAAATCGACTAATTCTCTTAAAGTTGCAATTAATTTAGCATTATCCCTTTGATGTAAACCTATTGAGGGCTCGTCTAAAACATACATTACACCTGTCAATCTACTTCCTATTTGTGTTGCCAATCTTATTCTCTGACTTTCTCCACCAGAAAGTGTATTTGCCTTTCGATTTAATGTTAAATAACCAAGTCCAACGTCAGATAAAAACTTCAATCTACTCTGTATTTCAAGTAAAGCATCATTAGCAATTTGAAGTTCTTTTTCTGATAAAATTTCATTATTTATCCAATCAAATACTTTGTCTTTAGCATCTAATACTGTCATTGTGGATAATTGTGGTAATGTTGTATGTCCTATTGTAACCAACCTAGATGCTTTGTTCAATTGTTCTCCATTACAACTCTCACATGGGAAATCTAACATAAATGATGAGATCCTATTTCTTGTACCATCATAATCTGTTTCTCTATATTGTCTTTCAATTCTTGAAATTACTCCTTCCCAAGGTTTTCTCATAGAGTAATTTGATTTACCTTTTCTTCCTTTGATGTTAAAATTAATATTAGTGGAGCCTGTACCATTTAAGATTATATTTTTGCCCTCATCATTCCATTCTTTGAAAGGAATTGTTGGGTCATACCCATAATGTAATGCTGTTTGTGCCATTATGGCCCTATACCAACCAGCAGACATTGAGCGTTGAAAGGGGCGAATGCATCCATCTACAATACTCAAATTTTCATCAATTACCAATTCTAGTGAAAGTTTTTTTTGAACGCCCAATCCTTGACAATCCGGGCATGCCCCTAAAGGAGAGTTAAAAGAAAATATTCTTGGGCTCATTTCTGGTAAAAATGCTCCATGATCTGGGCAAGCAAATTCTTCACTATATGTTTTAATTTCTTCAGAATCTAAATCTTCAACTCCTATACTTCCTCCGCCAAATTTTAATGCTGTTTCTACGGCTTCTGTTAATCTTTGTCGATTCTCTTTTTTTAATTTAATTCTATCAATTCGAATATCGACATCATGGCGTAAATTTTTCTCTAATTCTGGGGGATTATCAAACATTATTTCTCTACCATTCACTTTGCCATTCAAAAAACCATTTTCGACCATTTGACGAAATAAATCCGCATGTGTTCCCTTTCTATTCCTAATTGCGGGACTCCAAATAGCTACAGGTTTATCTTTAAATTTCCATAAAATATCATCTACAATTTCCTGAACTGTTTGAATAGAGACCTTTTTTCCACACTCTGGACAATGAGGGGTACCTATCCTGGCCCAAATCAATCTAAGATAGTCCATTATTTCTGTAACGGTTGAAACTGTGGATCGAGGATTATGTGAGCCTTGTTTTTGATCAATACTAATTGCTGGAGATAGACCTTCAATACTATCGCAATCTGCTTTCTTCATTTGCCCTAAAAATTGTCTAGCATAAGAGCTTAGAGATTCTACATATCTTCGCTGACCTTCTGCATATAATGTATCAAAAGCTAAACTTGATTTTCCACTTCCAGATACTCCTGAAACTACGACAAATTTTCCTCGAGGAATTTCAACATCAATATTCTTTAAATTATGTGTACGTGCACCTTTGATGACTATTACTCTTTCATCTGACTTTGGCTTAGGTGACATACTAACAGAATGCTGTGAAAGGCAGTGGTTCTTGAAGTCATGTTTTTTTAATTAAAACTTAATTATTTCTTTTATCAAAGACAATACAATCATAAGTAAGGATATTGAGTAAAATTTCCCCAAAGTCACGTGTATATGCACATAAACGGCGGATGGATTCTGAGAGATGGTCCTCAAACAAAAGTTTATTCGCATCTTTTCTACCAGACCAAAGACTTCTCTCGTGTTGTTTTAGAATCTTCTGTGCTGATTTTAATGAGTTTCTGGCGGCTTCTATTTCTTCAGCATTATTAGTTCTAATGTTTATCATTAAAGTTCGTAATGCTCCTTGCCAAATTGGTATTTGATTGAGGGGGGGAGTATCAAAAGATAATTTGGTCTTGCCAGTATCTTCAAGCACAAGATGTGCCATCTGGTTTGTATGATCTGCCATCCTTTCCAATGACCGTGCTAAATTCGAATATTCTACGGCTTGTCTGCGCCCAATATTTAGTCGCTCGGCAACCTTGTATGAATCTAATATAATTCCTGCCTGTCTTTCAATAAAAAACCTCAGGCTGTCAATTTCTCTTTCTCTTTCCTCATAATCTTCGATAAGTGATTTGTCTTCACCAGAAATTACCTCTAATATATCACGTATAAGTGAATTTAATTGCATGTACATTTGATTAAGGCTGCTCCTCATTGGTAATTCACCTGCATTGATTAGAGAAATTAATGTAATACTTTCATCTAATTCTTCTTCAATTTCAAATCCACGCGTCGACCTTTGAAAGGTTCGAATAATTTTCTTTATTTTTGAATTCTCTTTCGATGTAAACCTAATTTTTATCCGATCAGTTCCACTAAGGTATGCCCCCATTAAATGATCCAAAAGGGCCCCTTTGGGAATTTTTCTTGTGGTTAATGTGATTTTTTTAATCTGCTCTATGGTGTTGAAAGGGGTTAATCTTAGAGCTCCGGAAGGGCGCCAATCAACCTGAATTCCGTCTCGTGATTTAAGACCGTGATGCTCAACCCAAATTTTGGGTAGACTGAGGGTATAAGTTGCCCCTCCTGTAAATTGTAATTTTCTGACGTCTTTATTTCCATTTTGTTTCGCCATGTATACCCTATGATGATTCTAAATATAACTATATAGATTATAGTAGTTCTATATGATATACTAAATTGGTTAACGAAAAATTATGGAACCAATTATGATGCTAGTTCTAGCTCTATCGATATTAGTTTGTGCTTATATGGCATGGAATATCGGTGCGAATGATGTTGCAAATGCAATGGGGACTTCTGTTGGAAGTCGTGCTTTAACTCTCAAACAGGCTGTAATAATTGCAGCAATTTTCGAATTTTGTGGTGCTTTTTTTGCGGGTGATGCGGTTACAGATACTGTGAGAAAGGGAATATTATCAGTGGATTTTGATGAAGTCCTCCCTGATGGATTTGCCAATGATTTGATGTATGCCTTTATTGCAGCAATGATGGCTGCAGCAGTTTGGCTTACGATTGCAACAAGGTTTGGTCTACCTGTGTCGACTACCCACTCAATAATTGGAGGTATCCTTGGTGTTGGCCTAATTCTTGAAGTACAACATAGTACATCTCTAATTGATTGGGCAGTAGTTCAAAAGGTCGTGATGTCTTGGGTTGCAAGTCCTTTAATGGGGGGAATTATCGCTTTCCTATCATTTACTGTTGTTCGTATGGCCATTCTTGATGCAGATAATCCTGTTGAAAGATCTAAATGGTTGGCACCAATATTAGCACTACCGACATTCTTTGTATTGGGTCTTGCTTTACAATTTAAAGCACTGAAAGGTTTCTTTTCGAGAGCTGCAGAAAATGGTTGGATTGAAAATAAGTATGATTGGTTGCCTGTAAAAGAAAATGGGGTGTTTAATCCTTGGGCAGAAAATGCCTGGTTTCCAATTAACAGTTTAATACTTGCATTGGCTATTGGTACTATCTCAAGTATAATTTTATGGTGGGTTTTACGTAAATATGACTTCAATAATGAAAGAGGGGGTTTTACGGGGGTTGAACGTATCTTTGTTTGGCTACAAATAATTACTGCCGCCTATGTAGCCTTTGCGCATGGTGCAAATGACCGATCAAATGCAATTGGGCCTATGGCTGCTGTCTATGATATCTTATCAAGTGGGGGGGAGTTGTCGCCCACAGTAGACATTCCTTTATGGTTGGTACTATTGGGTTCTGCTGGTATTGCCATTGGTGTAATGACTTGGGGATATCGGGTTATGGAAACTATTGGCAAAAAAATTACAGACATTACGCCAACCAGGGGGTTTGCTGCTGAATTTGGGGCTGCAACAGTAATTCTAATGTTTTCAATGCCCTTTTTGGCTGTGCCTGTATCAACTACTCATACACTAGTTGGTGCGGTAGTTGGGGTTGGGCTTGCTGGGGGAGCTAAAGCGGTTGATTTCCGTGTATTTGGGAAGATTGCTGCTTCTTGGGTCGCTAGTTTACCCGCCGCTGCTTTTGGAGCAGTTGCCATATACTGGGCCAGTGGTTCAAATCCATCAAGAATTAGTTTAATTATTCCTCTTGCTTTCGTTGCAGTAATTTATGTATTGTGGAAAACAAAAGATGATGAAATATATGTGGAAGATGCCTTAGCTGATGTTGGGGGTGTTGAGTCAAAAACTCAAATCTCACCAACTGTCTTTGAGTTGTTTCACAAACACGCAGAAGCGGTTGAAGTTACTGTTAATCATATGTTAGAAGCAATCAATAGGGCAGCATCTGGAAAGGATGCTGCGGCAGAAATTAAAGCCACTATTGAAGCAGAATTGGCCGCTGATAATTTAAAGACGGCCTTACGTGAAAAGGTAGGTACTCGTGAATGGAAACTACTCATTGGTAGTGAGGCTTTCTTACATATGCTTACACGTCAAGATAGGATTGCTGATTATGCACAAAATGTCGCGGAACAGCTTTCCTTTAGAGAATTATATGAAAATGATGAAGCCCGAGGTTTGCTTAAGAAGATGGCTTTATCTGTGGCTGAAACCGTTGCTGCATACGAAGATACTGTTGAAATCCTTAGAGATATTACCTTATCTGGTTATACCAAATCTGGAAAAGCTGAACTCCTGGAGATGATTAGAAAAGTTAACTTAAAAGAGCATGAGGCTGATATTTCTGAAGCTACTGCTGCAGCATTTGTGTTTAGTAATGGAGAGGATCACCCATTGGCTGCAATGCATATGTATCGTGTCTTACAACGAATGGATGATGTTGCAAATGCTTGTGAGGCTGCTGCAAATGCCTTCTTACCGATTGTTTACAACTAATAATACTTGGATCTGAAAAAATGGATGGTTTTGTATTCATAGCTATTGGGGCATTTCTAGCAGCAATATTAACTGTTCCCGCTGGCTTTGGCCTGTCAACAATATTGACTCCTTTGGTTCTATTAGTGGTGGGACCGCATGAAGCAGTAGCAATCGTTGCTATCGTTCATGGAGCACATAATGGAAGTAAGTATGTAGTTCTCAAAAAGTATGTAGATTTTGATGCTGTTCGTAAATATGGGATTTGGCTTGTTATTGGTGCTATTTTAGGTGCTCTTTTACAAAATCAAGTTCCCGATGCACCCCTATTAGCCATTATTGGTATTTTTCTTATCATACTACCATTACTTACGATAAGTGAAAAATGGACTGGTTATAAAATTCCAGAAGCTAATGATAGAGTTGGTGGGTTTGGTTCAGGATTTATGGGAGGCCTTTCAGGACACCAAGGCGCTCTTCGTGCTATGTTCCTTACTAGGAGATTGCCTGACAAGATGGCTTATGCTGCAACTGCAAGTATCCTTGCATTATGTGTAGATCTGTCAAGAATTCCTGTATATTTTGTTTATCGTCATGAAGAAATCCTACAACACCTAACATTAACTTGTATTTTGGTTATTTCAGCCTTACTTGGTGTTAATATTGGTAAACGTTGGTTAAAAAATCTCAAAGTAGAATGGATTCAAAGGGGAGTAATGTTAGGTATTATTGGAAGTGGTTTTTTCTACTTATATGAAGCCACTATCATATAATATTCAACCCTTCTAAAATTAAAAACGGGCCTAATGCTCCAAATAATAATACTATTATTATTCTTTTTTATATTTTGATAGTAAAAATTCTGGAATAAAAACTTCTTTCCAACTTGTCCGTTTTAGATTTTCTTTTTCGGTGAAAAATGATCTTGCATAAATAGATATCAAATCAATAATTACTACAGTTATGAATATAATTATGAGATATGCAATTACTTTATCATATTGTAAAAATTTCAAATATAAATTAATGTAATAACCAATTCCCCCCGCTCCAACAATACCAATTACAGTACCGTGTCTAACATTATACTCAAACATAAAAATTAATTGAGAAATTAAATTATTTGCTGATTCTGGAATTACTACGCCTATTGATTTTTCTATCTTATTTAGGCCCATGACCTCAGCAGCATCTAACGGATCTTTGGAAATACCTTCAAATGATTCATACTGCAATTTACCTAAATATCCAACTGTATAAAATGTCATAGCTAAGGTTCCAGAAATTGGTCCAAAGCCGATTAAAATTACAAATAATATTGCCCAAATAATACTAGGTAGACTTCGAAATGATGCTAAAATAATTCTAGCCGGGTAAGAAATCCATAATGGATTCAGATTTCTTGCTGCCAATAATGAAATCGGTAAAGAAAGTAACATTCCAAAAATTGTTGCTACAAATGCAATCTTCAACGTTTCCGTCATTCCAATCCATGCTGTAGAACATTTGAAGTCAAACATTGCTGATTCTTCACATGGTGGATATGATTGGGGTTGGAGAACTTGCCAATTTGGCGGCCATAATGATTCATAAAAAAATATTGAAAGGTTGTCTATACTATTTTCTAAAGAGCCCCAATCCCCTCCTACTAAATTACTAAAAACGGCCCATGTGAATGCAATTAGAAGTAAAAATAAGGATATGTTTCTACCTTTTCTAAAATAATAATTATCAAGTAAACTCATTCTTACTCCTCCTTATTAGCGACAGAACTAAACGGCTTTTCTTCCGTCAAATGTTCTTTCAATTTCCCGTCTGATATCATAAATAACCGATCGCTCATTTCCTTAGCTCTAATTAAGTCATGTTCAACTATAATTATTGAAGAATTATTATTAGTAATATAATTTAATACTTCAGATTGTACTTTTTCCTTTGTTTTCTCGTCTAATTCACTAAGAAATTCGTCAGCTAAAATTAATCTTGGTTTTTGTGATAGTGTCCTTGCTGTAGCCACTCTTCTTCTTTCGCCACCTGACAGTTGCCTAACAATCTTAAATTTGTAACTTGAGATCCCTAGGGAATCTATTGCGGCTAATGCGGAATCTTTGGCAATCGGTGGAGAAAATAAAGAGAAAGAGAAGGCTAGAATTAGGAAAAGTATGGTTGCAATTATAGGGCTTAAATATAGAAGAATGCTGTTCCAAGTTACGAAGCCATAGCCAATTAATGAAAGAGAAAATAATAAACAAAACGAGAGGGTGGAAACGAAGAATTTAGGCCATAATTCATTATGACCTGCGTTAGCACCTAACATCACATTATGCATTACTGTTGCATGCCTAACTAAACCGAGATTTTGTGGTATGTAACCTAATTCACCTCTTTTATCAGGCGCTAAAACTACCCCTGAAATTGGTTTAATCAATCCTGCTATTGTTTTGAGTAAAGTTGTTTTTCCTATACCTGATTCGCCAGTTAATACAATTACTTCTCCGGGGTTTACACTAAATTTATCAATACTAACTAATGGTTTGTTTGAATCGTATCCGATTGTTAAATCTTTAATAATAACCAAGGGAGATATATCATTTGTATCTTCAATAATGAATCCCTCCCCACATTAATATTGTGCTTATTGGGATTATATATCGTATTTTCCATCGAAATATGCCGCTATACCTGGAACATTTGAAATGGAATCAGAATAGCTTCCCATATGCTCTTGTGTATTTACTGCAACTAATCCACCAGTATTCAATATTTCATCAAGTACTGAATCCCCA
Source organism: Methanobacteriota archaeon (assembly GCA_002720275.1). Classification (GTDB taxonomy): domain Archaea; phylum Thermoplasmatota; class Poseidoniia; order Poseidoniales; family Poseidoniaceae; genus MGIIa-I. The sequence continues at coordinate 30,272 of PBHR01000032.1, read as the reverse complement.
CACATATTTTTTGCCATTTCTCTGTCAACTTCATGTGTATATTGATTGTAACAATATCCATCTCCTTCTTCAACCCAANTTTCACCATTCATATCCATTANTGCATTCAATANTGCNGCNCTNGTATACATATCCATTCTNTCNGGATTATACATTACTGGATGGCTTGGTGCTTTACCAAATAATGGAAGNGCAACATANCCTGANTCGCCATTTTCNTCTTTAAGGCACCANTTTCGACTCCTNTCTTCACAATAAAATTCATGNGTNCTATCTGCTATGAACGCTATATCTCCACGATCTTCNGAAAGGCATCGCAAAGCACCTTCATAACTATAATAGAAATCTCCAGATTCNGGAATCGANGCNTCTTCATTAAAGAAATTGTAAATTGTTGATCTTAAGGATTCTACATCATTAGGATCTCCNATNACTTCTGCATAACCATTTCCAATTAAATAGCCCATTGGAAGTAACATACCAGCTGATTTAAGCCATCCTGTATGACAAGANGTTTTTCCTCTCATCAATTCAAATGGATCTGTTGAATCATCATCATCCAAATATGCTTGTGCTATGTCACTATCTGCTTTGACATATGCTTGAGCTCCATACCATGATCTGCCATCAGGTTTCAAATCTGCAGCTAAAGCAGAAAGACCGTATTCTTTCCATCCAACCCATGCTGCTCCTCCATCCATAAAGCCAATATCTGCGTGGCCAAATCTAAGNGCCTCAATAATTGCTCCTTCAGAAGAAACATCGTATAATTCGACTGTTACACCTAATTTTAATGAAAGNCTATCTGCAAGTAATTGTGGATTAGAATCTATGTTTTCATAAGTATCTCTAACCTCATAAGCAATAACTATTGGATCTTTAGTTGGAGTCACTGTAGTATTAATATTGTATTTTCCGCCATAATATGCTTGAATTCCTGGAACATTTCTGATTGCTGCTGAATAAGTTCCAAGATGGTCTTCGGTTGTTCCTACATCTTTAATTCCTCTAGGTGAATTAAGAACTTCATCAAGAATATCTTCTCCAACTTCGTCGTTTTCCATATCNACAAGTGTTTGTCTTACGACTTTTGCTTTTTCATCATTCATTGTTGCNGGGTTATACATTACAGGGTGACCNGGTGCGTATCCAAANGGNGTTANTTCTACATACTCANTTTNATCAAGNCACCANGANTNANNNTCTANNCNATCTNCACAATANTAATCTAAAGTNGTNTCTGCAANNAANGCNATNTCTCCNCTATCTTCTGATAAGCATCTTAATGCNCCTTTGTAACTNTANTAANTATCTCCNACNTCNGGAATNGATGCNTCTTCATTNAAAAATGCATAAATTGTATCCCTCATAGATTCNACTGTNTTNGGATCTCCNATTACATTNGCATATCCNTTACCNATTAAANATCCCATNGGAAGTAACATNCCNGCAGATTTTAACCAACCNGTATGACAAGANGTTTTACCTTGNAATAATGCAAANGGATCTGTGTAAGGGTCTTCATCTAAATGTGCTTNTGCCATTTCACTNTCNGCNTTAACAANTGCTCTTGCACCGTATTGTGTACGTCCATCTGGCTTAGTTTCAGAAGCAAGTACTGCTAAATCATATTGCTGCCATCCCACCCATGCAGAACCGCCATCCATGAATGCNATATCTGCATTACCAAAACGTAGTGCCTCAATTGCTGCACCCTCTGAAGTAATAGGATAAAGTGACACCGTAGCATTTAATTTATTTGCTAAATAATCTGCAAATCTTTGTGGATTTTCATCTGCTGCTTCGTCTGGATAATCATCTCTTACTTCATATGCTACGACTANCGAATCGATTTGATATGTNTCTGTGGCATCATCACCATTATCAGTAATTGTTTGATCTTCTTTAGAATCACCTATACANCCTGATAAAGATGCTATCATCATAAATCCAATCATTAAAATTGCTTTCATTGGTTTGTTTAAACTACTCTTCATTTGTTTCACTATTACAGGCCAATAATCATCTTAATATAAAGTTTAGGCGTGCCTAAAAAAGCAGAAATAGTTTAATGTGTTCAGACACATTGAAAGCAATGTATCTATCCAACCAATTATCTTCTAAATGGATTTTATCATATGGCCTTCCTTTTTTNGCAATAATTTTGTTNATTGTNGTAGTTGATTTTGAAAAATTAACTAATTTGTTAATTTCTCTACCAATTAGNACTATTTTATTAATTGGGGTTATTTCTCTTATTCGNCCAATATTGGGAGGCTTGAGATGTTGGTTTGCTTACAAATCAATTGGANANTTNAGTNTANTGGATGCGANAAANGGTTATNTTTTATCTGCTTATGGTACNATTTTTNTCCCTTCNGCNATAGGTGGNGATCTNTTAAGAATTGAGCATATGAAAAATTGTTCNGGGAACNCGCGAAAAGANGCTTTNCTCGTTGCATCNTTAGAAAGATNGGTTGGNTTTTTCTGTTTATTNCTTCTCGCATTCNTTATTTCATTTTTTGATTTNCCATTTTCNNTTNCCACTTCATGGTTTCTNTATNTTTTTCTAATNNTTTTNGGNATNNTTTCTTTNNCTGGNTTTTTAATAATATATACAAAAAATTCTTNATTTGTAAAAATGGTTGAATATATNAAAAATTATACNACNCCNCCTTTATTATTTGGNGTNTTNATTTTATCACTNATTTTTCAATNTGTTTCTTTATCAATTCCNGTNATTGTAGGNTATGTTTTNGNAGATTGGNATGTTGCNNTNANNATTGCATTNATGACNCCNNTTNTAGCNATTTTTTCNACACTNCCNATTTCTATTGGNGGNNTTGGNTTAAGNGANGCTAGTTATGTTGGTTTNTGTGCATTNGTAGNNATAGAANATGANNTNGCTTTTCTTGNGGGTTTNTCNTTATCNTTNTCTATNATTTTNTCAGGNNTNCCNGGAATTTTATTTCAAAATGAATTGTTTGAAATACAAAAATCNGTGCCTCAAGAAAANGGGGAAGAATTAATTGCGTGATAATATGTCGAAATTAAATGAATTAGTATTAGATATTGTTGTACCATTATACAATGATNGNGATGTTTTGNNAGCCCTNTGTNANNCNGTTTTTTCNGANATTNNNGGTAAATTTAANTCNTTTAGATTNATTCTTATTGATGATGGTTCNNTTGATTCNACTTTTGAAANTGCAATGNAAATGAGGNGANAATTATGATAATTTNGANNTTATTAGATTAGCNGGTAATTTTGGNCAACANCGTGCTATNCTTGCNGGCCTTCGTTCAACAAATGCTGANATTGTTGCTGTNATGGACTCTGATTTACAAGANCGCCCNGAACATATCCTTNTAATGGTTGAAAAAATGTTAGAAGANGANACCCCNATGGNNATAGCTAGAAGNGGGAGNAGNNATGATTCTTTATGGAAAAAGNTNGGGAGTAGNNCNTTNGCTACNNTTTCAAANATACTNGTNCCNTTCAAAGTNGANCCNCATNTNGGNGCNTTTAGNGTNTTAAGAAANAATGTGGTNAAACANATNTGTGATGTTAAGGAACATACNGGTACACCNTTTTCAATGTTATATTCNTTAAANATACCATACAGTGTTGTTGATTTAGATCGTGANGCNNGAATTGCNGGAAANTCNGGTTATAATTTACGCAAATCNATGAAATTAGCAAGTGATAGAATCTTAACATATTCGATTAAGCCGATTAGGTTATCAATTTTTCTTGGTATTTTATTTGGTCTATTTTCAATTGGTATTGCTGGTTATTCAATTATCAATTATGGACTTCAAGATGAGGTTGCACCAGGGTGGACTTCGCTTGCTTTTGTAACCTCTTTCTTTGGTGGCCTGAATTTATTATTCTTAGGAATCCTTGGTGAATATATTGGTAGAATTTACATAGAATCCAGGGGGATCCCAAATTATATGGTTCAAGATTCTACAATAAATGATGAGAAATAATAATTTTAACCAAAGATGTGTTTCTTAGTAGATTTCCCAAGCGATGCTATCGTATCTACAATAGATATGTGGTGAGAAAAATCCTCTCCATGTTGTTGATATGTGTCATAAGGGCCATACTCCATCCACTTTAAATTCAAGGGTTCTGCATCGAATTCGTTAGTTATATAATTTTTTGCTGCGGGTCCGCTAAGATAAGTGTCAGCTCCTACTTCCTCACATAATCTAATTAAACGATTTACACGCTCACCAGTTACATTGAATTCTGATGCGTTATGAAAAACGGTATCAATTTCTAAATATTCTGAGATTCTACGGATAATTGTTTGATTAAATTCAGATAAATGTGTGATTTCTTCATTATTGAAAACTGGNGATAATAAATCCATTACATCTTGTATGAATGGAAACTTTGAGTAATTTCTTCTAATAGTTTCTAAATGATTTTTTCTCCAAGGTCCTTGGGGTAAAATAACCTCTTCAATTGCCATACCCTTCTTTGAGGATATTGGTATTGATAACCATTTGAGACCATGTGGAGTCATGATTTGGTTCCGACTACGCCAATCTCTTTTTGTAAAGTCAACAGTGTCATAAAAAATAAAAATGTCCGCGCTAAATATTAGTTGAAAATACCCTTTCCAGGGAATGTAATTTGATTGAGATATGGCACAAATAGTCATACAAAATCCTCCATAATTTTTGTTGTTTTACAAAAAGTATCTGCGGCTTTCTTGGCTAAATTTAGGGTAGTTAATGGGTCTGAACCCGTCACATGAACATAACCAAGTTCTGCTTGGTTACTAGCATTAAGCATTATTTTTTCTCCCTCTTTAAAGTAAAAATGCCATTCTAGTTCTTGATTTATTTTACCTAATTTAACTAAAGATCCTTCTGATTGAAGAATAAGATTGTGGGCAGCGTTTGTTCTTCCTAGTGGTTTTAATGGTAATGTGGGTTTCTCTCCAAGTGAAAGTTGGATTGCTAAGTTATAAAAATTAAATCCCAAATACTCTCCACATACTTCTGGTAAATGGGTTCCACCCATTCTACAAGTCATTTCAATAATTTGTAAACCTTGATTTGAAAGGATGTAATCAACATTGCAAACTCCAGTACCAATACCAAGTGCCTTAATCGCTTTTTCAGTTATTTCAGTGGCTATAGGAAGTAATTTTATTTCTTCGGGATGGGGGCATCCATGCCCAATAGGTACTCTATGGGGAGGAGGAGTTGTAATATCGCTATGGAGGGTTAATAATGCAAGTTTTCCTTCAATTACTACAGCTTGAGCGCCTAATTCCTCTCCTTCTAACCATTCTTCAATAATCACTTTACTTGATTTACTAAAATGAAGTGCTTTATGATATGCCTCTTCGAGATGTGAAATGTTTTCAATTTTAGTAACGCCTCTTGACCCTGATGAATCTGTAGGTTTCAAAACACAATCATGCTCTGTATTATTGAAAAATTCAATTGCATCTTCATATTTATTTATTTGAATATATTTGGGTGTTGGAACATTATTAACCAAAAACCGCTTTTTCATTATAATTTTATCAAGGCAGGCTTTACTATTTTTGAAACCTGTTCCAAAAAGTCCTAATTCATCAACTACGATCCCTATGCTTTCTAGACATACATCTGTAGCTGTTGTTAAAATGCCATCTATTTCTAATTTTTTTGCGAGTTGAAGAACTTTGATTTTATCGGAAATATCAACTTCATGAAAATAATGGGCTGTTGAAATTCCTGGATAATTTCCTGGTTTTGAACAGACATGAACTTCTAATTCCATTATTTTAGCTTCCTCTATCAAGGGTTTTTGGTGTGTTCCTGCCCCCAATATTAGTAACTTTTTTCCTTTTAAATTCATATATTTATCTCCTTAATAAAAAAAATCAAAAGTATCACGTTAGTGGAAAGAATATGCGTACTGTGCCATTTAACATCCCGTTCCTTACAGGTAGCGAAAACAAGTACCTCCAAGAAGTCTTTGACCAAAAAGAATTTGCGGGTAATGGGCCCTTTACTAAAAAAATACAAAAAATGCTTGAGGGGTACTTAGATGCTCCTAAGGTCTTACTTACTCATAGTTGTACGGCTGCTCTTGAATTGGCAGCCATTCTCGCGGGATTTGGGCCTGAGGATGAAGTTTTAGTGCCTTCATTCACTTTTGTAACAAGTGCTTCTGCAATTTTACGTACAGGAGCTAATGTGATATTTTGTGAAGTTGACCCAAAAACAATGTTATTAGATATAGAAGATGTAAAGCGAAAATTAACTTCAAAGACAAAAGGAATTGTTGCTGTAGATTACGCAGGGTTTTCTATGGATTTTAATCAAATAAAGGAGCTTTGTGATGAGTATAATTTGATCTGTATTGAAGATGCTGCACAAGGTTTAGGATCTTCTTGGAATGGAAATGCATTAGGTACAAACGCTCGATTTGGAACTATATCATTTCATCAAACAAAAAACATTCATTCGGGATTGGGTGGGTGTCTTATTATTAACAATATAGAAGATATTGAAAGAAGTGAAGTGTTATGGGAAAGGGGGACAAATAGAAGTGCATTTTTCAAGGGTTTGGTAGATAAATATAGTTGGCAAGATATTGGTTCTTCATTCTACCCAAGTGAGTTGCAAGCGGCTTTTTTATATGCACAATTAGAAGGTATTGAAAATAACCTAGAGCAACGAATGGAGTTATGGGATTATTATGAAAAGGTCCTTACCCCCCTTGAAAAATTAGGGCACTTTAGATTGTTAAGGCCTCCTACAGATTGTCTACATAATGCACATATGATGGCTTTGATTTTTCCTAACCCTAACTCTGCTGATGCTGCTAGAGAATTTCTAAATGAAAGGGGGGTACAAGCAGTAATCCATTATGTTCCACTACATGCTTCTCCAATGGGTAAAAAGTTGGGTTTTAAGCCTTCAGATTTGCCTATAACTCTTGAGTCAGCAGCATCATTAATTCGTTTACCTATGCATCTTTCAATGACTAAAGAAGATGTAGATTATATTTATTCTATACTTCATTCTCACGTTCAGAAACATGATTAAATAATTCTATTGAATAACGTAATAAAAAGAATAGTAATATTCCTAAAACCGGTGCACTTAGGAACATGATCCAATTACTAATTAATGGATCGTTGATTTCAGTAGAAAAAGGAGAGCCCCATCCATCACTTAAAGTTAAACCAACTGCTCTAATTCCTAAAAATAGACCTGAAAAAATGGCGATTAATTCTTCATCTAATTCAGATTTAATCTGGGGTAATAAAAATGTTAAGATTATAAAAATTAGGATGCTTTTAATACTAAAACCAATAAATAAACAAACTAAAATTTCATGAATTAAAATACCTGTGATTAAAAAATTTATCATAATATTATATTTTTTATTTTCATTTAAAATAGTTAAAAATTGTTTAATATTCATATTGGAGTTTGATGATTCCGCTGAAATTAATATCTTGTCTGGGGGCGCGTTTAATGTCACTGAATCCTCCGAGGCCATGCTCATTGCAAAACCTTCTAATAAAAAAATTTAGGTAATCCTAAAAATAGATATGATGTCGAATGTATATGGCCAGAGGGGACGATATTTGTGGGGTTGTCCTTGCAGGAGGTTGGGGAACTCGTTTAATGCCCCTTACAACATCTACAAACAAACATCTACTTCCTGTATATGATGAGCCTATGATTTGTAAATCGATGGCCACACTTGTAAGAATGGGTATAAAAGAAATCATGGTGGTATTAGGTGGTTATTCTGGAAATGCTTTTTTTTCTCTTCTAGGTGACGGACATAGATTTGGAGTTTCTATACGGTATGCGTATCAAGAAAAGGCGGGAGGGATTGCTGAAGCTCTCAGTCTTTGTAGGGGTTTCGTAGGAAAAAGGAAAGTTGCCGTTATACTTGGGGATAATGTTTTTGAAAAATCATTAAAGGAATTTAGTGATGCTTTTTTAATTGAAGAAAAATATGAATGTTATTTATTTTTAAAGCCTGTTGAAAATCCAGAATCTTTTGGAATTGCATGGATAAATCAAAAGGGTGAAATTATCAATATGAAAGAAAAGCCAAAACACCCAGATTCAAACTTAGCAATTACGGGGCTATACCTTTATTCTCCATCTGTATTTGAATTAATTGATGATATTGTTGAGACAATTGGATACTCTAGAAGGGGGGAATTAGAAATTACAGATATTAATAAATTGTATATGGAAAAAGGATTGGCAAATGGTTGTTATTTTGATTGTCATTGGGCTGATTGTGGAACAATAGATTCATTGTTAGATACTTCTGTTCTTATGCAAAAATGGAATTTGGGTAAATGGTTAATACCAGTTGGTGAAGAAAATTAGAGCACTTGTTACTGGGGGTTGTGGTTTTATTGGAAGCCATCTTGTTCGTCAGCTTTTGATTTCTAATAATTTTGAGTTTGTTTTAAATCTTGATCTCCTAACTTATTCTGGACATCCTGAAAATTGTGCAGATATTTCCGATTCAAGATATTGTTTCAAACATGCTTCAATTAATGATAAGCAAAATTTACTTGAATTAATAAAAAAAGAAAAAGTTGATGTGATTTTTCATTTGGCTGCTGAAAGCCATGTTGATCGTTCAATTAATTCAATTGAGCCGTTTGTAAGAACAAATATTGGTGGAACTCAAACAATTCTCGAAGTAATTAAAGAAACTGGATGTCGAATCGACCTTGTTCATATTTCTACAGATGAAGTTTATGGATCTCTCGGTAAAAATGATGCTCCTTTTACAGAAAAAAGTCCTATTTCTCCACGCAATCCATATGCTGCAACTAAAGCAGCATCTGATCATCTTGTTCAATCATTTGTAAACACTTATGGAATCTCCGCCATCATTACTAGATGTTCGAATAATTATGGGCCTCGGCAATTTCCTGAAAAATTAATTCCACTTATGATTCTTAATGGAATAAAAGGTGACCCACTCCCAATTTATGGTGATGGATTGCAAATAAGGGATTGGATTCATGTAGAAGATCATGTAAATGGAATAATTGCTGCTTATGATGGTTTAAGAAATGGTAATTTATCTCCAGGAGATGTTATAAATTTTGGAGGAGAAAATGAAAAAACTAATCTTGAAATTGTTAATGAAATTATTAAACAAATAGGAAATTCTACTTCTGAAATTAAACATATTAAAGATCGGCTTGGCCATGATAGAAGATATGCAATAAATAATAAAAAAGCAAAAGATGTGCTTAATTGGTCACCAAAAATAATATGGGTTAATGGGATTGAAGAAACAATTAATTGGTATAAAAATAATGAAAAATGGATTAATTCAATCATTTCGGGGGAATACCGAAATTGGATAAGTAAACAATATAAGGATGATTTTTAGTTATTGGTTTTTGATTTTCTAAGTAATATATTTACTATTATTAATAATGTTAATGAAATAAATCCAAAAATAATATCTGCATTATTAATTTCAGACCAACTATCTAATTCTTGAGAGTTTAATTCTGTGTTATTATCATCCAAATATTCAATATCGTCATTATTTGTTTCAGTAAATTTTCCTTGATTAGATAATAATTCTGTTTGTGTTCCATTTATTGGAAAAATACACAAAAATAATATTAAAAAAAGGAGGAGATTTGATAATTTAAATCTCATATTTTCATCCCCAAAAACAAATTAAATTCGGTGAACGATTGACTAGGTTTAACCCTAGCCAATCATCCCCCCGTTTCTTAATATTCAAGAATTAGAACTTATGCATAAGTTCCAATATCTTCTGCAGTGATACCATAATGATCCCATGCAGGTTGTAACCATGCAGATACGTCATAGGATGTTCCTAATTGTGTTGCATCAGTTAAATCTAAGATATCATTCATTGCAGTTGCTCCATAGTTTACATAATGGGTAGCAGAACTAAATCCACCTTCACATTGTGTTTGATCTACTCCTTCAGCAACAGTGTGGCTTACAGTATTATAACAACCAGTGAAAGTAGTTCCACCCATATCATAATCCTCATACCATGCAAAACTATCGCAAGCTGCTGAATCACTTGTGCCAACCCAACCCATTGTGTGGGATTGCATGTTGTAACATGCATTATCAGTGTAAGCACCTACATATGCTTCAATTGTTTTCCAAAATGCATAAGCTTCTGCTTGATATTTTTCTCCATTATCAACATTATCCATCTTTGATGTATATTTCAATATTGCTTGTGAATAAGCAATTATTACATTCTTTACAACTGTGTTTGCCGCATCATTATAGCCTGTTGAATCTTCTGCTTGTAATGCTGCTAATCCATCAATCATTGCTTGTTGAATTGCATATGTTGTATTCGCCATACCATCTGTATGTTCTGTGCCGAAATCTGCTCCTCTTTTGTTAAGAGTTGCAACAGGAGAACAACTTACTTGTTCATCAGGTCCATGGAAGAAGGCCCAACCCTCATCCCAGTTATGTGGTGCTCCAGTATCATTATCTACATTTCCAGCATCTGCTTTAGCAATTGCTGAATTGATTTCATGAATTGTGTATGCAACCATACCCATATTTGCTGTTAGTTTAGCAATTCCTTGGTATCTAACTGTATCAGAAGCACCTTCAAAGTCTCCAGTTCCATCAAGAGCTGCCATAATATGTGCATCTACTGAGCCATCAACCCCATAATAAGCATCATATCCATGTGCTTTACCTGTAGCTGAGGCAAATCCTGCTAAAGTTCTGTAAGATCCATCACTTTTTTCAGCATTTTTACCATTTGTATAGATTCCTTTTGCAGCAGTCCATTCTCCATTCGCTGCATGTGTTTTAATGTCACACATATCAGCCATTAAAGAACGGTGATTATCCACATTAGATGCATATGTATATCCTCCATCTTCTGCATCCATTGTACTCACAGTTGTTCCTCCACTAGATGATGAGTCGCTGCTATCACTTGAGTCGCTGCTATCACTAGTATCAGAATCGCTGCTATCACTAGTATCAGAATCGCTGCTATCTGATGTACTTGTATCACTAGTACTTGTGTCGCTTGTTGTTGTGTCTGTCGTTGTCGATGTTGTTGTTGAAGATGATGAATCATCTGTAGTGTCTCCAGTACAACCTGCAAACGCTCCACAAACTATCAAGATCGCCATCAATAATCCATTTTTCATTTTTGTTTCCATTTTCATAGCCTCCAGTTTAGGTGCTCCTAAACTTTGCTGCTTGAAAGGGTATATATAAAATTTAGTCATACCTAAACTTACAAAAGTAAAAAAGGGCATCTATAGTGGGATTGGAAAATTGTATAAGCAAAAAAGATGGGGATGTAATGTCAAATAAAAATAAAGAATTGTTAAATATAGATAAAAATTATATTGTTTGTTTATCAATAATTATTATGTTTTCAGCAATAATGAGGTTTAAGGGGTTAGATACTGAGTCTTTTTGGTTAGATGAATTAACTACTCTTAGTGCGATTAGTCAAGGAACTTGGAGGGGTGCTATGGAGGGATGGTTATCAATGGTTGGAATGGGTACTTGGTTGATGTATTATTGGAAATTAATTGTGGGGGATTCTGATTTTGCATTACGTTCAATTAGTGCAATTTCTGGTATTTTATTAGTAATTATTGTGGCTGAGTTTACAAGACGTTTTCATGATAAAAAAGCTGCAATTATTTCTTCGAGTATGTTATCTATTTCCCATCTTGCTATATTATATAGTCAAGAGTTTCGACCATATATGTTTACAACCACATTTATTTGGATTTCATTTTTCCTTATGAGGATGGAAAGAAAACTTTCAAAATTTGAAATTGGAATTTGTATAATTCTTCTTTCATTTTCATATTTAGTCCATTATGTTGCTGGTCTTGTCATTGTATTAGGATTAATTGGAGATTTTTCTATCAGAGTAATTAAGGAAATAAGGGATAAAGAGGGTAAAGTTTTTTCAAAAAGGAAGCGGTTGATTTTATACTTAAGATCTAAATCAGGGCAATGCTTGAAAATTTGTTTTGGTGTTGCTATGTTAGCTGTTTTTATGTTAGAAAAAATGAAGTATGACTCTACAAATACAAACCATAGTATGTGGATTAATGATGTGCCTGAAAGGCCAGTGGTAACTCTTTTTGACTATTTCTTTGCTTTTGATATCCGGGGCAATATTACAGATGTGGCTGAAGCAATGTGGTATTTTGTTTTGCTTACTCCTGTATTATTATATTTACATAGGAAATTCATAACCAAAAGAAAAATATTTGATGAATTAGAATGGTTTGTTTGGATTGTAGGGGGAGGAACAATGTTTGTAATTGTGTTATATTCTTTAGAAGTAAGAAATCTTTGGGTTTCAAGATATTTTGTTTTCTCTATGCCTGCGTGGTATATTTTGTTTGGTATTGGAATTTCTAGAGTTATTGATTTAATAACTGGATATTTGCCAAAAAATAATTTAAAAAATATTGAGAGTCGTTCTTTTTTGGTTGCAATACTATTTTCATTCTTCTTTGTACTAAATAGTACTCATTGGTATGTAAACGAGTTTGAATATTATGAAAAAGGGGGGCGTTCTGATTTTAAAGGTATGAGTGAATGGTTAGATGATAATATAGAAAATAATCAAGAAGAGGTTTTTATTATTAGTCAACCATATGCAAAATATTGGAATTTGTATTTGGAGAGAATGGATAGTCATGTTGAAATTGATGAACATACGAGTTGGGGGGATGTAGAAACCGGACAGGTTGTTGATCTTATTGATGAGGGGCCATTTGAGGTCATTCATTTAAGGGGGCATAAAAAATCTATGTGGGGTTATGAAAGTTTGACTTTAGCACTTGCACCAAATTATGAATTAGTGGATAGTTTATATTTTATTGAGGGGCAAATAGATATTTACCATAGAATAAAAAATAATGGTATTGTTTAAATTAATAAAATATCAATAATTTCATTTTTAGCACCACCCACTCCTGGAGGAAGTAATGTTAAACCATTTGAAGTTGTTAAACTATTAATATTTCCAGAGCCTTGATGTGTTTTAGTAAATGCTACCATTTCATGTCCATTATTTTCAACATAAACTCGATTGAAAATTTGAAAATCTGCTTTACTTTTAATATCTTCAAGTAATTTTGCTTTAATGATTTTGTTATTGTTGAAGGAATGTGTAATTGATTTTAACCATGGTTCTATTAAAATTTTAAACACTACAAAAGAACTAGCGGGATTGCCGGGTAATCCAAATATTGGTTTGCCATTCCATTTACCAAATAATGGTGGGGAGCCGGGTTTGATTTTAATTCTCCAAAATAATATTTCTCCATCAGATTCCATAATATTTCTAACAATATCGAAATCTCCCATTGAAACCCCCCCTGATGTAATAATTAAATCGGAATTAAGGGTTGCTTTATCTAATTGAGTTTTTAATTGTTTAATAGAATCTTGAACTACATCAACTCGTATTGGAAAATGAAAGGTGTCTTTTACGAGGCCTTCTAAAACATAACTATTTGATTCATAAATCTGTCCTGGTGATAGTTTTTTACCTGGGCTAATTAATTCATCACCAGTAGAAATTATTGTAATTTTAAGTTTTTTAAATACTGATATTTTTGAGTGGCCTGAGGTTGCTAATAAGCCGATATGTCTAGGAGTTAATATTGTCCCTTTTTGTAAAATTAATTGATCTTTGGATATGTTTTCTCCTTTAAATCTAATATAATTTTGAAAGCTGGGGTGAAATAATTTCACAATTTGTCCTTTTTTTTCGGTTTTTTCTACCATAATTATTGAGTCGGCTCCTTTTGGGATTGGGGCTCCTGTCATTATTTTTGAGGCAAATCCTGATTGGAGTTTGTTTTTTGATGTTGTTCCGGCAGCAATAGTATCAATTATTTTTAACTCAATTGGATTATTATTGGTGGCTTGAATTGTGTCTGAATAAATAACAGCATAACCATCCATACTTGAATTATCAAAAGGGGGGTCGTTGACTTTGCTAAAAATATCTTGAGAAAGTATTCTATTGTGTGCATTTTCAATTGTAATTATTTCCTCTTTAATTGGTATTTTAATTGATTGGGTTATTTCTTTAGCTTCGTCCAAAGAAATAAAATAATTTGATTGAGGTTGATTGGGCACAATATATCGTTAAAGTTTATTTTAATAATATTGATTAATTAAAATTAAAACGGGGGGGTATGGAGATGGAGTTTTTCTCTATTTGTTTGGGTTTATTTTTAATTTCAATTCTTTATTCTAGTGTGGGGCATGGGGGGGCTTCAGGATATTTGGCCGTTCTATCTTTAAGTGTTTATGGAGGTATGGGGAATAGTTGGTTAAAACAATATGCCTGGTGTTTAAATTTGTTTGTAGCAGCTATTGCTTTTTACCATTATTATAAAGCCGGCTATTTTAACAAAAAATTATCTTTACCTTTTATTATAGGTAGTGTACCTTTTGCAATTATTGGTGGTTTTCTTAGGATAGATGGAATAATTTATGACTCTTTACTTTCAATTACTTTAATTTGGGCTGCATATAAATTATATCAAACAAAAAAAGATGAGGGAAAAATAAAAAATAAAATTCCAAATTTGAAAGTTTCAATTCCAACTGGTGCGGGTATTGGTTTTGCTAGTGGAATTATTGGTGTGGGTGGTGGAATTTTTCTATCTCCAATTATTTTACTTAAAAAATGGGCTGACCCGAAAACAGTAGCTGCTACTTCTGCTTTATTTATTTGGATTAATTCCCTGGGGGGGTTATTTGGTGCTGGAATTTCAAATCAATTAAATATTGATTTAGATATATTATTACCATTTATTTTAGTGGTTTTAATGGGGGGGTATTTGGGGTCAAAATTCGGTTCAAAATCAAATAATTCTATAATAAAATCATTACTAATAATTGTCTTATTAATTGCTGCGTTAAAGAGATTTTTAGAGTATTTATGATAAGTTTTCATAAAATAATTATTTGTAAAGATGAATGAAATGGTTTCTAATATATTCAAATTTTTAAAAGAAAAAATGTTTTAATTTTGGCGAAACATATGGGGTGGGGGTGCCACTTGTGGTTGAATTGTGGGTATTTTTCCTTGCCAATTTTGATTTTGGGGGGGTATCGGTTCCTCCCAAATATTTACTGGTTGTTTTTTGTGTCTTTTAACAGTTTTAATCACTAATTGAAATGATAGGAAAATAAATATTCCACTTAAAATATAGATTAGATCATTCATGTTGCTCAATGTTTATTCAACATCAAGAGTATATGAATGGTTGTTTAACCCCATAAAAAAATTAACCGAATTTTTCTTCGTGTTCACAATGTGGACAAATTATTGAATATTTTGCTCTTTTTGGTTTTGGAACTTGCATAACAGCCCCACATAATCCACACTGATGTTTAATAAATTCGGGCTCTTTAGTCACTTTTTCTTCTACATTCAAAATAGATGTATTACTACTAGATGTCCAACCAGCTGATGAATTATATCCTTCATCTATATCTGAAATTTTAGAAGATTTTAAACTTAATTTTATCTTTTTCTTAAACCTAAATTTTTTCTTTTTAAGTTTTTTTTGTTTTTGGGGTTGGGGGGGAGGCATTGGCATACCAGGTAATGGTTGGGGGCGTTTTCCCTTTTTGACTCGTGTTTTTTTTCTACGCTTCATTGCCATGGTATCATGCAACCTCACATGATTTGTGTATTAGATTCTATTGATAAATATAAAACCATATATGATATAGAATACGGAAAAATATGGGGGAGTGGGGATGGAATGGTTTACTAAAACAAAACAAAAATTATTAGAAAATAATATCTTACGTTCTTTTATCATTTTTTCTATTTTTAGGGCTTTTTATGGGTTTGGAATATTAATTATTACTTGGTTATTATTTACAAATGAAAATATGCCTAAATCATTCTCAATTATATTTTTATTGTTTTCCATGGTTTTTTCTAGATTTATTTTTAAAAAATTTATAAAATCAAGGGGTCCATCGTAATGAATAAATCCCACCATGGTCGTCTGTTTTTTCACTTGCACTACCAAAATATATTCTCCATGAACCATCGTAGAGTTGAACTGCTGTAGGATCTGCTAATACAGTTATTTCCATTCCCAACTCTTCTGAGACTGTTGTAACATTTGCAATCATACCTTCTACTGTCCAATTTAAACCATCATCACTAACAGCTGTCATTATTTCTTGGGGGTGGAATGGAGAAATTTCAGGATGGGATTCAGGATTAAAAAGTGTATAAAAAACACGATATTTGTCTCCAATATTATGTACTTCAATATCTATCGCTTGATTCAGTAAAATCCCATCACTTTCACCAAAATTAAAACCATCTAATGAAGTAAAACTAGCCATGTGAGAAGGATCGGAACAAGAAAAATATAATCTCACACTATCATCATTTTCATTTAATCTAATTACGTTTGGAGTTCCCATAAAATTGTTACATGGTTCTCCTTTGGCTTCTGCATTTGTGCCATTATCTTTAATTCTATTTGTTGGGCCAATATTTGTTAGATTAGAAAATAATGCTGATGTTGAGTTTATTGATTCTGTTCCATCTTCAAGTGTAACTTTTGTTGTTGTATATAGTCGATATGAGCCGTTATTTAATTTTACGAAATTTAATCCACAACCACCAATTCCTGTTTTGAGTGGGGATGTGAAATTCAAACCATCATTAGATGTTGAATAATGGTGGCCTTCTGTTCCATTACACATATACAAATAAAATATTTCATTTTCATAATAAATAAATGGGACGGCAACACCCTCAAGAATTGATGAGTTGGGTGTTTCAATTATTATTGAGCCGATTAAATCATTATCATTTTCTCCATCTCTATCTGTATCCGGATCGTTAGGGTTTGTCATATTTACAAATTCTTCAAGGTTCGAGAAATTATCCATATCGTTATCCAAATCAGCATCTGATGGATCTAGTGGATCTAGTCCATGTGCCACTTCCCAGCCGTCAGGCATCCCATCTCCATCTGTATCTGAAAGTAATGGATCTGTTCCATGCCAAAACTCTTCATAATCATCTAATCCATCCATATCCGTATCCACGCCTTCATCTGTTTTCCACTCATTTGGAGTATTGGTTTCTCCAAAGCAGCCTGTTAAACTTGTTGTGATTAAAATAATAATTAATATTGTTATTTTTTTCAAAATTACACCCCAAATAATATTTTTTGTGTTTTCAACTTTATAAAAATAAATGAAAGAATAATTGCTAATATTGTAATATTAAATTCAAAACCCGGTGTTTCTTTTTCTTCTATAGGTAATGGTGTTTCCCAAGGAAGTACTATATTGTGAATTGAAGAGTTGTCTGTTACATTGAAAATAAGTGTAGATCCAATAGTTATTGTAATTTCTGAAGGGGAAAACTCCCAAGAAGATAAATTGATTAAATATGTATTTGGGGTGCCATTTGTAATAGTAATTTCTAACAGCATTTCTTGACCCCTACCAAATTGACAGTAACCAATATTATCATCAAGATTGGTAATATATTTACAATCAATTGTTTTACATTTTTCATTCAGTGTATCTGGAAGTGTGTATGAATGTGGTGTTCCTGGTTCAAATGTATCATTGTATGTCGGACCCGGAATATATGTACTTCCTGCAGATGCTATAGGAAATAAAATTAGTAAAAATAATAATGTAAAACTGAAAAGTATAATACGCATTATTAATTCTCGATTAAGTGATTATATTTCTGTTTAAGGGTGTATTTTTAATAAATATGTTGTTTTTTTAATTAAAATTTAAACACAAAACTATTTTACATTTGACTATTGGAATTTGATAATAATGAATTGGAAAGTCCGAGATAAACCTATATTATTGGGACAAATTATTGGGTTTTTTATTGTTGTATTTATTTTAATTTTAAAAAGTGGGGGGAGTGGAATTTATACCTCTTTATTTTGGATTGCTCATGATATGGTAATTATTGCAAAAATAATAAGGGAGGGTTTTTATCAATTATTAATTTTAATAACTTTTAGTTCATGTTTAGGTTTGATTTATTATTCGAAAAAAATTGAAAATAAAAGATTAAGGAGTTATATTGTATTATTCTCTTCTATTTTTATAAATATATTTGTTTGTTTTTTTATTATATATTTAATGTTAGATCGTTCTTTTTTCTTGGGGGCGTTAATTACAATTCCATTTCTTTTGGGGTGTGGATTGTTAATTTCTTCATTATCTCAGAATCTGTTCAATAATAAAAAGAAAAATAAATTTATGATTGGAATAAATGGTTTTTATTCAATAGTTATTGTTTTTTTATTATTACCAAATTTTCCGGCGATGGTGGGAATATTACCAGAGCCCCCTTCAATAATAAATGAGGAATTTGGGAATGGGGGTGAATATAAAATTAATAGAGAGGTTTTGCCCCTTAATGAATCTTATTTTATTTATGAAAATATGACTGAAGCTTCTAAGGAATATGATTGGAATGTTTATGTCTATACTCCAGAACCGAGGCCCGAAAATATGGGGTTTGCTATATTTTTACATGGGTATGAAGGTGAAGAAGAATGGGTATATATTGATACTTTTGAAATGATGGTTTCAAGGGGTATTGCTGTTGTTTTTCCACAATATGCTTCAAATTATGATGTTTCAAAATATGATTCTAATATGTTAGAATATTCTCAAGGTGGTAGTAATCATCCTCAACATGAATGGAGGTATACTATGGCTTGGGGGGGGGTTTTATTGGGTATAAATCATTTAAAAAACCAATATATGGAATTTGATAGTTCTAATCTTTGGGTGGGTGGGCATAGTTTAGGTGCCGGAACTTCAATGTATGTTGTAAGTAAATCGATTGATATGGGTTGGGGAAATAATTCTCTAATTATAAATTTAGAAGCTCCTTGGGTTCATTCAAATTATCAACCATTTGATGGTAATATGACAAAATTACCTGATCATACAATTGTCAATGTTGTAGAATATGAAGATGATATTGTAGTAAAACGATGTATTGGTGTTTGGGAGTTTGAAAGATTGAGAACAAGAGATTGGAGTGTTGATTTAGAATTAAATCAAACAGTTTATTTGAAAGTCTATTCTGATAAAAGGGGGTTTCCAAAATTAATCGCCTCACATTATATTCAAGCTACAACAGTTAGGGATGTTTTGGCAGATTTTTCTTATTATAAACGTATAGATGCTCAGGCTTCTTATTTATTTGGTATGGCAAATAACAAAAGTGATGTTGTTTCAAATTCTAAAAAATATTTTATTGAAGGTAGTGATTTTTTAACAGATTTGGGTGATTGGTCAAACGGTATTCCGGTAAAGAAGATTGACGTTTATAAAAATCCTTTAGATATTGATTTGTATGGTTGTAAAACTAATCAAGCGAATGATTTGTTTTAATCAATAAAATATGTTTCTCTATTCATTGGACTATGAACATTTATTCCTAATTCACTTAATGATTTGGATAGTGCCGGTCTTGCTGTATTTGGATCTGTATGGTAAAGTACTACATCTTTAGCTTCTGTATCTTTAGCAAATTGAACTAGTTCGTCATGACCTGCATGAGTGGAAAAGTCGAATTTTTTAGTTTCTAAATCTATTTGTGTTATATTTCCATAAATTGGTAATCTACTTTTTTCTAATAACATTCTACCCCCCGTTCCTTCTGCTTGATATCCTGTTAAAAATATTGTATTTCTTTTATCAATTCTTAATCTATTCAAATACCAAATAGCTGGGCCTCCTTCTAACATTCCACTAGTTGTAACAATTACATCAGCATCTAGTGCTTTTTTACGATCTGATTTGCTTGATACTTTTTTACTATTTCCAAATGCAAGTTTTAATGCTGATGGATTTAATATCATTTCTGGGCATTCTAACATTGTTTTAGTAATTTTTTTACCCATTCCATCATAATGTATATTTAAATCAAAATCTGAATCTTGTAATATCATCAAAATATCTTGACTTCTTCCCATTGCAAAAGAAGGAATTAAAACGGTGCCATTATTTTCAACTACTTTTTCTACAGATCGGAGAAATCTTTGTTCTTCTTCTTGTCTATTTGGGTGATTTTTACCACCATATGTTCCTTCCATGAATAAAATATCTGATTTGATTGGTTTTGCTCCTTCAACTAATCTTGAATTTCTAGTATCAAAATCTCCTGTAATTAATATTTTATTTTCGGGTGTTTGGATATCTATCATTGCTGCTCCTGGAATATGTCCTGCTCTTCTTAAACACCAACTCCATTGATCTAATTCATTCATTGAATTGTATTCATGAACATTCCAGGCTGCTTCGGATTCTGATGCGTTTATTTTGTCCCAAGCTAAAGGGTATCCTTCTATTTTACTAATTTTATAACAATCATCCCACATTAGTTTAGATATTTTTGATGTAAATGATGTTGCATGTAATCTAGTATTAAATGATGAATTTAACCAAGGCACCATTCCAATATGATCAATATGAGCATGTGTAATTATTGTGTCTGATACTTTTGGAGCTGCAGCGGGATATTTTGGAGGCTTTGTAGGAGATAATCCATAATCAAATAATAATTTTGTTTGAGTGTGATCTTCAATAACACATCCAATATTGCCTACTTCTTCCCCTCCTCCTAAGAAATGATATCTTAATCCTTTATCTATTGGTTCTGAAGGATAAGTAGTAGTACGTGTGGGATTATACATTACCATTAATTCTTGTGAGATGTTAAATATTATTCAAGATATGGGCCAACCCCCTTATTTCCATTGGAAAAATATTAATTAGAAAAAAAAGAGAATGTTCCTAAAAGTCTATTTAGTTCTCGCGAAATCGATAATTGAGGTAATTTGCATTGGAAGTGATATGATGATTTGCATTGTTTTAAGATCTAATACTTTCCAATGGAAATTAAGGGGTTAGGGTATAACTTCTAAAGTAAAAACCATTGGAACCAATTAATGGCAAGATTAAAAGGACACATTTTTAATGTAAAAGAGGATTTGTGTTATGGATGTGGAGCTTGTATAGGACTTTGTCCAGTTTCGGTTTTAGAATTAGTAGATCAAATAATAATTGTAGACGAAAAAAATTGTACTCACTGCAAATTATGTATTCCTTCTTGTCCAGTCTTTGCATTAGAATTAAAGGTTGATAATAATGAATAAAATTATTATTATTGGAGGGGGGTTAACAGGACTTTCTTGTGCAATTAAATTGATAGAAAATAATATTGAAGCATCTAATATAATTATTTTTGAAGCGAGACAAGAAATAGGATCACCTACAAGATCTCCTGGAATAGCTTTAGATTCTAAAAATATAAATTTAATATTTAATAAAATTAAATTACAACCATTAACTTTTGAAAAACATCATAATAAGTTAATATCATTTAGAAGGGAATGGTTAGAAAAATCATTATTGATTTATTTAACAAATTTAGGTTGTAAGATTAATTTAAAATCAAAAATTACAGAAAAAAAAATTGAAGAAATAATTAAAAAATATGGGGACGATCTTATAATTATTAATTGTGCAGGAAACAAAAGAAAAAGTAGTGGATTTCCTGGAGATTTTACAGATTTTATTAACACAAAAAATAAATTAACAAATTATCAATATCCAAAATTAGTAAAATGGTATGGATATTTATTAACAAATTATAAAGATTTTAAAATGGAAACAAATCAAATTTCTATAAATAAAAAAGATGGTTTAAATGAAACATGGATATATAATAAAGAAATAAAAACAAATTCAAATTTTAAAATTATTGAAACAATGAAATCTATTTTTCCTAAGGATGTTGAAAACATTTTAGCAAATAATACAATAGACAGGGGATTTTCATTAGCAAATAAAGCAATAGAATAAAGGGGGTGATTTTATAATTTTAGATGAATATAATAATACATTTGAATATTTAACAAATCAAATTAAACCATGTCATGCAACTTTAATAGATCCCGAAAAACAAACACCCGAAGAATCTTCAAAAATAGTTCAAATAGCAATTGAATCAGGAACAGACTTAATATTAATTGGGGGCTCAACCACAGATAAAACATCTGTTCAAAAAACAGTTGAAATCATTCAAGAAACTATGGAACTTCAACAATGGGCCGCAACACAAAACGGGGTCTTTGAAGATCAAACATCAATAATTCCAGTAATATTATTTCCAAATGCTTCCAGCACATTAAGTACAAATGCAGATGCATTACTGTTCATGACTTTGTTAAATAGCAACTCAACAAAATATTTAATTAAAGAACAATTAAAAGCTACAAAATTTATATCTGAAAACAAGATTGAAACAATTTCTACAGGTTATTTGGTTTTTGAACCTGGGATGAGAGTAGGAGAAGTTGGAAATGCAGAATTAATTAAAAAAACAGATATAGATACAGTGATCGCATATTCTCGCTTAGCTAAATATTTTGATTTTAAAATATTGTATTTAGAAGCCGGAAGTGGTGCTTATAAAACAATTCCAGAAAAAACAATATCTACTTCAAAAGAAGAATTTGGTGGTTTATTATTTGTTGGAGGGGGAATAAAAAACCCCGAAGAAGCAAAGAAAGCTGCATTAGCAGGCGCAGATTGGATTGTAACAGGTAATTTATTAGAATCTTTTACAGATTATAATTTACTTAAAATAAAATTAAAAAAATTAATTGATGAAATTAAAAATAGAGAAGGATAATAATGACGAACAAAAAACCAAAACCAATTTTAATCAAATCTAATATCGATAGTCAAGAAATAAAAGATATTCACAATAAACCTAAAGAAGAAAAAAATGTTTTCTTATCAACTTTAGGTTTATTGTTAACAGTAACCCTCGGTCTTTATATTTTTTTAACTTCTATAAATATGAATCAATTTAGTTCATGCTGCTTTTCATTAATAATTACTCAAATAATCTTTCTTTTATTTAAATAAAAATAATAAAAAATTAAATTACAAATAAAAGAACTACACCAATAGGAATAACAAACCCAATAATCATCATAGACCAAAGAAAAATATTACCACTCCTTATCTTCCTTTCCCTTTCATCATTATCAATTGTATATAATTCAACAAATTTACATTTATTACAAGAAATTATTTTTAAAAACTCACGCCCAGGTAATCTAAAATCTCTTTCCACACCCAAATCTTTACTTCCACATTTTGGACAAACACCACTCTTTCTCATAATAATCAACTATCATCATCATTTAATGGAACAGCAGATCCACCGGGAGCATTTGGATTCTTCTTTAATTCTATATCTGAAGATTCTAATTCCTTTTCATCAACATTTAATATAATTTCTCCACCATCTGCTAATTTTTCCATATCATCAATAGATGGAGTTTCAAGAGTTCTTTCTTTCATTGGTTTATTTTTTTCTTCACTCCTTTTATCATGATCTTTTGTTAAGGTTAAACTATCAGAAAACATTTTTCCAACAAGGTCCCGAGTTCTTTCTGACCTTTTTGCAGCTTCTAATTCAATACTTGTTTGTTCTTGAACACCCTCTAAAGCCCTTAATTCTGCAGTCCTATCTTGCAATCCACTTTCAAGATCAGTCATTGTTAATTGCATTTGTTGAATTCTTTCATCTCTTTCAAAAACATCATTATGCAATCCCCTCTCCCTTCTTCTTAATACTTCAAATTCTCTATTTCTTTCAACTAAACGTCGCTTCAACTCTTCTATTTGTTCTACCAAATAATCATGTTCTGCACTTACAGATTTTGGCCCCCGCATTAAATTTTCAACCTGCTCCTCAATTTCTAAAATCCTTTTATCTCTTAAATCTAACATTCCCCTTAATTTTTCAATAATATCCCTTAATCTATTTCTATCATTTTCTAATGCTATAACAGCAGACCGCTCCCCCTCTAATTCCAATTCAGTATTTTGCAAATTCCCCTTTATATTTTGAAACTCCTCCAAAGAAATAGAAGTCAACCCAACATTCGCAGCCTTTTGTAAAGCCTCTAACATTTCATCAATTTTCCCATCCATTTCCTCAATAATTTCAGTTTGTTCCTCAATAGTATTTCCCAATTCAATATTTTCATCTAAAAGTCTATTTCTTTCTTCTAATGATAAAACCGATTCTTGTGCAATAATTTTCTCATTTGCCTCTGCTAAAAGACCATTTAAAGTAGCATTCTCCTTCTCTATTTTTATTAATTCACTCTCAACCAGATTCAATCTTTCAATTTCAGGAGCCAAACCATCTTGCCGCTCTGCCAAATCTAATTCCAAAATTCTAATTTTTTGTTTTAAATCTGAAAAATCCTCATTCTTTTTTGTCAATTCATCCCACGCAACTAACACTTCTTCAACTAATTGTTTTGTTGAATATTCCATCAACATATTTTCCAGTGCTGCACGGTCCGGAGTGTCGGGGCCCATCATAATCATGTACCATCGGCGCAACACCGTTCTTGAATGCTTCCCGTAGAAATGGAATAAAATATTGATTTATTAAGTAATTAAATTAGAGTGAAACACCCAAATCACTTAACGAAATTAAATTTAATGCAACAAACCAAATTAAAAAGAATGTAATACTAATTATATTTAATAATCTATTTTTAGAAACATCCATCTCCGGCCTATTTTTTTCAATATCTAATACCATTCCTAAAGAAACTATTGAAAAAGGAACAAATATAAATCCGGCCCATGAAAAATAATTTAACAATCTTTTATCATCATCATTAACATTTTCAACATCAAAACTTATCCATTCTGGATTATCAAACGCACCTTCTACATTTAATCTTCCTTGTTGCCACCATTTTGCTTTTTCACCCAAACCTATTTGCTTCTTCACAAGTGTTAATTTATTTGCAATTGTAACAATCCCCCATTCAACAGATCCAATATATCCTTTCTTTGACCATACCTTCAATAAATAATGAAATACAACCAAAGTTAAAATTAATGTTAACCAAGTCCCAATCCAAGGCATTCTATCATAAGCTTCAACAACAACATTTTCTTCAAAAAATACATAATCAGGATATATTGATGAAACTATAAAATGCATTATAAAATAAATCCATTGAATAATATAAACTGTAAATGCAACAAACCCAAACCGGCGGAAGAAGGTAGTTATACTAGCAAATTTTTCTGTATTTCCCCTATATTCTGCAACCCTAATTGCCATAGTAACAATCATCAAAGAAGCCCCATTCAAAGTCATCCATTGCCAAAACCATCCACCAGTTACTCCCACATCACCAGTCCATTTTCTATGATCATAGATTACTTTGTAAAGATCAATAGCAGCATCAAAATCCCCCAATCCAATTAATAATACAACCACACCAACAAAACCAACAATAAACATTAAACAACCCATTCCAAAAATTCTTTTTACAAAATTTCTATCAAAAACATCTCTAGGCTCCGTCATATGTAAAGCAATTAAACTACCCAAGAAACTAGTTGCAAGATAAGGGAATATAGGTTCTACAGGAGCAGCTAAAGGATTCACAAAAAACATGATAATAAAATCATACCAAGGAGACTCACCAATTACCGGTTTCCACATACTATTTTCCCAAGGATACCCTGGAATTAATGTACTCACTAACTCCCAGATTAATGGAGTCATAATTAAAACAATACCAGCCAAAATCCAATATATTTTTATTACAGTTTTACTATCTTTTTGCAAATCCCATTTCGATGCGATATATCCTTGAACAACACCATTAATAATTACACACCAACCTATTGTGTGAATTGTTTCAAAATGGTAACCATTACTTCTCCAAGCCGATGCAGACCATTCAGTACCCATATTTTCTAAATTATTCAAATGATCCATTATTTGTCCTAACGAACCATGATAACCCAAAGTTGCTTCCAGAATATGAGCAAAAATTACGATTAAAAAACCACCAACAACTTGTTTTTTTGCTATTGACCACGTATTAAATCCCTTTTCTAA
Source organism: Methanobacteriota archaeon (assembly GCA_002720275.1). Taxonomy (GTDB): domain Archaea; phylum Thermoplasmatota; class Poseidoniia; order Poseidoniales; family Poseidoniaceae; genus MGIIa-I. The sequence continues at coordinate 4,231 of PBHR01000032.1, read as the reverse complement.
ATTTTTTCTCATTCCTACCATATTACCCATTGCTGAAACCATAAGAAATAAACCGGCTAAACCACCAAGATAAGGGAATATTAAAAGTGCAAGTAAATTTATTGCCCCCACCTCATCAAGTTTATTGATATAATCATCAATAGCAAACACATCCATAACAACATGTAATAACAACATCATTACAATTGCTAAACCTCTAAGAAAATCAATAGAAGCAAAACGCTTCATTTTTCGATAAGCTAACTCTCCCATAACTCATCGTTGTCAAACTAGTTGATAATGTAAAACACCCATTTTTATATATTTTCATTATTTTTTTGAACTTTCCAACTCCCCACGAGTACAAAACAAATTAAAATCCAAGTGGCACCATTACTAATCATTAATGCAGGAGATTTAATTAAAAATCCATAAATAAACCATAAAGTTAGTGCTAATAAAATCATTGAAAATGCTAACAAACTAATTCCTTCTGCACTTTTTTCAATCCATATTTTCTTTAATTGTGGAAACCAAGCAATAATCCCCAAAACCCCGGCAAAAATACCAATTGCTTCAATTTCCCAATTTGCCATTAATTTAACGAACAAAAGCCAACATTAAACACTATCTTGTAAAACATACTATTTTGAACAATAACACATCAACAATGAATATGGCAACCCCAAAATTATACATGGATTCAATCCAATCTTGTTATTTAAAAGAATTCAACGCTGAAATTGTTAATATTGAAAACAACACAATCGAATTAAATCAAACATTATTTTATCCAATGGGGGGAGGTCAAGATTGGGATCAAGGAAAAATTAAATTTAATGATAAAGAAATTAATGTTTTAGAAGTAAGGGGTAGAGATAAAATATCCCATTTAGTTGATCAAACACATAATTTAGAAATTGGCCAAAAAATAGAAGCACACATAGATTGGGATAGAAGATATAGACATATGAAAATGCATACAGCACAGCATTTAGTTTCAGCAGTAGCTTATGAATTATTTGATGGTGTTAGAACCGTTGGCAATCAATTGAGATATGATAAGAGTAGAATTGATTTTAACCCGATTAATTTTGATGATGAAATGCTATCTAGTTTAGTAAATGAGACAAATGAATTAATTAAGAAAGGAGCAAAATTAGATATTAAAATAATGACAAGAGATGAAATCAATGAAATAATGCCACCAGAACGAACAAATATGAATTTAATACCTCCTAATGTTGAAGAATTAAGAGTTGTAATAATTGGAGACAATCTGGATTTATGTCCCTGTGCCGGTACACACGTTCAAAATATTTCTGAAATAGGTGGAATAGAATTTTTAAAGAAAAAATCTAAAGGAAAAGGGACTCAAAGATTTTCATATACACTAAAGTGAATTAAACAAAAGAAGAATTTTATCTATTACTCACTATTGAGTTAACAATATGGATGTAATATCACATTGGCTTTGGGGAATGGCTGTTACCCATGGAAAAATTAAGGGAAGATTTTCAGGTGCAATGGGCATTATTCCAGATTTAATGGCTTTTTTACCAGTCATGATTATTTCCCTTTTCACTGGAAATCATAACCCAAGAGTTGATGATACAACCAAGACCGAGGACTTTCACCCCCTTTCTTGGGAGATATACCAATGGAGTCATAGTTCTATAACGGTGATAATATGTTTCTTTGCAACCTGGTGGTATTTAGAGAAATATGGAACACCGAGATTTCTAAGTAGATTTTACTTAATCAATATGAGCGCAAGAAAACAAGCGGTTTTAATTTGGCTTCCGTGGCTACTAAACATCATTACAGACATTCCAAGTCATACAGCACAATTTTTCCCCACTCCAGTTTTCCATCCAATTTCTGATTGGAAATTTGATGGTACAAGATGGTCTGAACCATCTATTTGGTTTACTAATCTTGGAATTTTACTCACCGTTTGGGTAGTAATGATTTATATTGAAAGAAGAAAGAAGGATCTAGAGTATTTTCGTACACATTAACTATATCACCCTCAATTCCAAACTCGATAAAATGAGACCCACAAGATAGTAACCCACAACAACTCCTATTATTATACCCAAAATTGTAGAGATATAAGAACCGAGGGAATAACGTTTTCTTTTAATTATTTGAGCATTTATGGCCAAACTTAAACCGATTAATATCCAAAGAAAGAAGAAGCAAAAACAAGATCCCACCCAATCTCCATTTTTAGAACCCGTCATTAACAACACCAAAAATGCAAAAGGAATAGAAGAAATAATTGGAACACCCACACCCTTCCAAAATTCCAAATCTTTGTAAATTTCAATTTCCAAATAATCTAAATCTTCTTCATCATCCCTTTTATTTACAATTTCAAGAATTCCTGGAGCCATTTCCTCCTCTCTTTAACATTTCAACAAATGGTGGTATTTAGAGAAATATGGAACACCAAGATTTCTAAGTAGATTTTATATTACCCAAACTTAACCCACTCAAAAACCAATCAAATGGGGCTTGCTGTGAGATAAAAATCAGGGCCACCCCCACAGAAAAAATCATCAAACAACCCCTCTTCAAATAAAACCAATGTTAAGAAAATAACTACAGCGTGCAATAACACCATCCTAAACAAATTCCCAGATCCATTTTCCATCTGGGCTTATCGCTGGCTGAACCACAATATGGCTATTGTAGATTAGTTTATCAAATAAACGGACGACAATCCTTGTGAGTTAACTAAGTTGGATATGAAAAATTTTGACGGCGACAAATATAAGTTTCAATCATTACAGCCAAGCATGATAACGTGTCTAGTAGCGGTACTGACTTTTTGTCTCGATTACTTGGACATTATGATGCTGGACGAATAAATAGATCTTCGATTAGTAAGATATTTGACGCTGAAGGTTTTTCAGAGGAATACAAATCAGAAATCTTGGGTAGGAAACCTAATATTTTGAGGGGTGGAAAATTCGAACTATTTGGATTTTTGATAATTTTATCTGCATGGTTGATTATTTTGGGGATTTGGTTCTTTTCAGATTTAGCTGATATTGATGAACCAACCAATATTTTCTGGTTTATTTTTGCTGCAGTAGCTCTTTCAATCGTACTGCACTACTTTTCGGCGGGAAAAAATCAGAAAATTTTAGAGATACAATTGATTTTTGCTTTTATGATTTTCATTAATAGTTTCTTTTTTACCGATTCTCTTTGGGAGTATAATCAGTTTGACACAGACGAAGGGGATGTCATTAATTCAAAATGGATTTTTAGGGGTTTTATAAACGTAGGATTATCACTAATTGTAGTTCTCGGATATCACTTTGTGGCACAAAAGCATGAACTAAACTTTTCAAAAATTTTAGTAGGACTCGGTTATTTTCTGCCCTTTTTTGGTTTGATTTGGTACACTATCCAAGGGGCGAACGAACAACCATCTTGGTCTTGGTATGAGAGTGAAAAAACCCTTGTGTTTCATGCATTATTAGTATTGGTAATCCTTGGCATGCATGTACTAATATTCTCTAATTTCCATAAAACATTCCAATCGTGGTATTCTAAAATCCAAACCTTTCTAATTCACCTCAACCTATGCTGGGTCTTATGGGTGCTACCATTTACATTCATTGAATACTTTGACAGTGATGAAGCAAGATTCTTAGTCATAGCGTCAATCCTCATTTTCTACTTTGCATTTAGCAAATTTACGGCCAATAAAAGCACTGAACTTAGTAATAGAAATGGTAGTTACTTAGCTATGATTCCTTACTTACTAACATTTAGTCATTTACCCGCTGTTGCCTCTTTCTTTTTATTCGGAGAAATTCTAGATATTTTGAATGATGATAATTTTGAAATCGCTTTTATCCCACCAATGCTTTTCTTTTGTGGTTTAGCAGTATATCATGTACAATCTAATCCTTTCATGCTAAAAATCGAAAAAGAGGAGTATGGTCTGAGATGGTTCAATAGAATTATTATTGCAATATTGATAGTTTACATGATTATTTTCTTGATTATTTTGTTAGAAGAATATGTATTCTATGTTTTCATCCCTACAGGCATCATAATCGCCGGTACAGTTGTTGCAAAAGTGATCAAGTAAAATTTACCATGTTATAATTTAATTTGTATTCATAGGAAATTTCAATTTCTAAATAGTCTTCTTCTTCTTCATCCTTTACTTTTGCAATTTCAAGAATACTAGGAGACATTTTTAACACACTTAAAACAACTTAAACAC
>PBHR01000031.1 GCA_002720275.1 Methanobacteriota archaeon | reverse complement strand
CAGTGGGGAAAAGGACTGGTAAGTAATGCCCTGGTCTTGAACAAACTTCATGTTGTCATTCGCGTTTGGCCCACTTGGCCCCATACCCAAATGATACTGCACCTGATTCACAGCGATCGGGACCGTGTTCGGGATGTCCAGTATGTCTTGCAGGTGGCGCTTGCAGTAGTGCGATACTCCAATTGCGCGAGCTTTGCCTGTTTCCAAAATTTCTTCCATAGCCCTCCAAACTTCTTTACGACAAGATCGGTCTTCAGGAGGTGCATGAACAAGATATAAATCTACAAAATCCAAACCTAATTTGTGTAAACTTTCTTCGCACCGATCTAATGTTTCTTGATAACCTAATGCATCAACTCTTCTTAATTTTGTAGTAATAAATAACTCAGAACGATTTAACCCTGATTCTGCTATAGCCTGCCCTACTTCCTCTTCGTTTCGATAAACTGCGGCAGTATCTATATGCCGATATCCTGCCTTTATAGCCCAAAGACAAGCGTTTTTACAAGTTCCATCTGCTGGTGCTAAAAACACACCTAATCCAAATTGGGGTATTTGAACTGAGTATGCTTTTCCACCATCTTTGGTACGATGTGATATCTCTAACATTGGTCCCATGTTAACACCATAAAACAATCACACATAAAATAGAGTTTATTTGAAAATGTACCTGTCATGCCAGTGTTGTGAGCGAAGTACCCTCTGGTCTGAATTTTTCTCCTGTTTCTCCAGCACCAATACGCGATAGTGCTTCATTAATGCTGACTAGAATTAACAATAATGAGATTGAAATTTTACTAGGTAAAAGAGCTAAGTCCATGCGTGCTTTTCCAAATTTTTGGTCTTTTCCTGGAGGAGGTTTAAGTCGTAAAGATTTAGAGGCTGCACCAAAATTAAATTTAGGAAATGATAAACATGCAGCTATGAAAATTTGTATTGTTCGGGAATTATGTGAAGAATTAGGTCTTACTATAAGAAAAAATGACATTATTTCTGTTGATAGAAAAATCAGAACTTCTGTTGTTGAAAATAAAGATAATTGGTTAAATGAAGTTCTTTTAGGAAATATTGAATTTGACCCCAGTAATTTAACATTAATTCGTGAGAGAATTACACCCATTTTTGCTCCAATGAGATTTCATAATCGTTTTTTCCATTTACATATCTCAAAAGATTCTCCAGATTTTAATTTAGAGGACCAAACAGAATTTGACGAAGCAAAATGGTATTCAATTAACAAATTACTTTCTGATTGGAATAAACATACAATCAATTTACCCCCTCCATTATTTACCTTAATTCGTGATTTGAATTTATTACTGGAACAAGGAATTAAATTAGAAGAGGCCATAAAAAACCTTAATTCGGAATCTCCCGATGAAAAAGAAATAAATTTCTCAGCCGGTGTAATATGTATTCCTGTAAAAACAGCAACATTGCCGCCTGCTTCTACAACTAATTGTTACCTTCTTGGTAGAAAGGGAGGGGAATTATTGTTAGTAGATCCTGCCGCTCATAATCAAGATGACATCGATTGGATAATGAATTTAGTAAAATCATTGGGTGGAAATGTTGTTGGATTATTACTAACTCACAGACATTCTGATCACTATGGAGATTTGAAAAAATTAAAAGAACTAACTGGTGGTAAAGTTTGGTGTTCAAAACATACATCTGAATATTTGAATATTAATGATGCAGTAATTTTGGATGATAAAGAAAAAATTATACTTAAACATTCTAAATTTACAACAGAATGGGATGTTTTGATTACTCCCGGTCATTGTCCCGGACATATTTGTTTATTTTCAAAAGCAGGATTAATCGCAGGAGATATGGTGGCTGGCTATGGAACCATCCTAGTTCCAAATGAAGGGAATATGGAAGTTTATATTGAGCAATTAAAACGTATTAAAAAATTAAAGCCTCGTATCTTATTTCCATCACATGGACCATTAATTTCGGTTCCAGAAAAAACTCTTTCTTACTATATTTCTCATCGAGAAAAACGTCAAAAAAAGATTTTAGACGCTATTAATTCTGGAATTGATAACCTAACAGAAATTAGTAAAATAGCTTATGAAGATACTCCAAACGCCCATATTGGATTATCTCAACAACAAACGATTGCTCACTTATTATCATTAGAAAGATTGGGAAAAATATCTAAAATTAATGAGTTTTGGATACCAAATTAATCTTCTTTCAAACTCCTATGATTTCATGATCTCTGGCGCCATCGCAAAGTTACCGTTGATGACAGGTGATCAACTTATTTTACTCAAAACGGTCTGCATTCATAACCTTGTTCCATGCGAAAATAAAGTCATGAATAAATTTGTCTTTATTGTCATCTTGAGCATACACTTCGGCTATTGCTCTAAGTTGAGAATTACTTCCAAATACAAGATCATAACGAGTTGCTCTTCTAACAAGTTCGCTCGTTGAGCGGTTACTTGCTTCGTAAGAATTACTTCCCGTAGCTTTCCATTCTACACCCATATCTAGTAATGTTGTAAAGAAATCATTAGACAAATTGTTTGTATCTTCTGTAAAGACACCTCGATCATCTGAACTAATTCCTAATGACCTTAATCCACCAACTAAAACAGTCATTTCTGGTGCAGTTAATCCAAGTAATTGTGCTTTATCTAACATCATTTCTTCTGGGCTTACTGAATAATTTTTCTTTAAGAAATTACGAAACCCATCCGATAATGGTTCAAGAACTGCAAATGATTCAACATCTGTTTGCTCTTCACTTGCATCTCCTCTTCCAGGCATAAATGGTACTTCAACTCCTGAAGCCATTTCGATCCCTACATTTCCTGCAAGAACAATTGTATCTGCAACACTTGCTCCATTAGCATCAGCAATTTCTGATAATGTACTCAATACTTTAGCCAATTGCTCAGGTTTATTTGCTTGCCAATCTTTTTGTGGTGAAAGTCTAATCCTAGCACCATTCGCACCTCCTCGATTATCTGAACCACGAAATGTGGATGCACTTGCCCAAGCAGTCTCAACCATTTCACTAATAGAAAGACCNCTNGANTTAATTGCNTCTTTNACTNCATTCACATTGTATGATGTATTTCCATTTGGNACAGGATCNTGCCAAATTAAATCTTCATNAGGAACATCTGGNCCTAAGTATCTNGATTTAGGNCCCATNTCTCTATGAAGTANTTTGAACCATGCTCTTGAAAAAGCATCNGCAAANGCNTCNGGNTTTTCATGNAAATGCTTNGAAATTTTNCTATATTCTGGATCTCTAATCATTGCCATATCCGCAGTAGTCATCATTGTTGGNACTCNAATTGANGGATCTTCTGCATCTGGTGCNAAGTCTTCTTCATCTGGGTTTTCAGGTGTCCATTGATTTGCACCCGCAGGGCTCTTAACTAATTTCCAAGNATCTTCATACTTGAATAATAAATCAAAATATCCATTATCCCATNTNGTTGGATTTGATGTCCAAGAACCTTCAATACCACTAGTAATTGTATCTCTTCCTAATCCTGAGCCATGGGCATTCTTCCANCCAAAGCCTTGTTCTTCAATTGATGACCCTTCAGGTTCTGCTCCAACTAATCCTGCATCACCTGCTCCGTGCGCTTTACCAAAAGTATGCCCCCCTGCAGTTAAAGCTACAGTCTCTTCATCATTCATAGCCATTCTAGCAAANGTTTCCCTAATNTCTTGAGCACTTAACAAAGGATTAGGTTCTCCATTAGGTCCTTCNGGGTTTACATAAATNAATCCCATTTGAACAGCAGCTAAAGGATTGTCAAGAGATTGNCTTGTNTCTCCATACCTGTTATCTCCAAGCCATTCATCTTCACTTCCCCAATAAATGTCTTCTTCNGGGTGCCAAATATCTGGTCGGCCCCCCCCGAATCCAAAAACTGGACCTCCCATTGATTCAATGGCAACAATTCCAGTTAAAACTAGAAGGTCTGCCCAACTAATTTTATTACCATATTTTTGTTTAATTGGCCATAATAAACGTCTAGCNTTGTCAAGATTGCCATTATCTGGCCAACTATTTAGAGGNGCAAAACGTTGTGCACCTGTTCCTGCNCCTCCNCGNCCATCACCAATCCTGTATGTCCCAGCAGCATGCCAAGTCATTCTTATGAAAAANCCNCCATAATGCCCNTAATCTGCTGGCCACCAATCTTGACTATCTGTCATAAGTGCATGAAGNTCTNGCTTTAANGAATCATAATCTAATGAATTAAATGCATCTTTNTAGTTAAAATCGTCTTCCATTGGATTAGACTTTTTATCNTGTTGATGTAGTATATTCAAATTAAGTTGATTGGGCCACCAATCNGTATTTTTTGTTCCTGTANTACTAGTACTAATTGTGCCNTGCATTACAGGGCATTTTCCTTCTCCNNNATCTAAATNCTTCATNTTANTCACCTNTTTTGAAAATANTTATTTTTTAGGCTNACCTAAAGAATAAATTATTTNTAACCGNTAANNTGAATNAAAAATNATTNATATTTAAAATTTTATTTTNAANGTNATATTCAAAATGGGTCNATTTGTATTACGTGTCCNACTTCTACTTTTTTTGANCCTTCTTCTCGNGCCTTTTCNCCTGCTTGTCTAAGCATTCTACGTAAAAANCCTAATTGCCTAATATCTTCTAATTTTTTCATATTTTCATGNATAGCATGTAAATTATTTCCAAATAATGCATCCTTTAATTTATATTCTAATTCTTCTGCATAATCAGAATATAACAATAATAATTCTTCAACACATTCATCACTTACTGGCATTCCTGCCAAACTTTTACATAATCTTTTCATTGATAATGAATCATTAGAAACNCCAAGATTCAAAGTATTTTCCTCTTTTTTCTCTACTTCNTCTTCATCNGAAGATGAATTATTAACTGATGTTTTGAAATCNAATTCTTCTAANACTCTTTCTAAATGCCTGATTTTNATNGTGCCNACTCTATTTTGNGCAGCTGCTCTTGATGAAAATAAGATTAATTGCTGAAGATATTTNTCTAATTCTTCATTTACNCAAACAACAGCAGATGCNCCCACAGATTCTACATTNTTTATTCGNNTCAAAATTAAACCTCTAGTACGACTNAANCCTAATCTTTCTCTACGNGGNTCGTCAAGAGTTTTCCTAGANGGGTCTTTTTCTAATGTTTCAAATTCAATTTCTTTTACTACTTCATTTAATTTNTCAAGNAATAAATCNACTAATTTCTTTTTNACNTCNCCTGAGATTCTTAAATCNGTAAATTGNCCNGCAACCATTCCAATACTCGANGTAGACCATGGCTTAGATGTCAANNNAATCACTCCCATTCATAAATCCAAGGAAACGCNGCNCCTGCNGTAATTGGNTCCATTCCNGAATNNGTCATTAACCANGTATCTTCTGTACCNATACTNCCNTCTGNATANACTACTTTAGGTTCAATTGCAATAGTTCCNCCTTCNACTAANGCCCTATCAAATCCATTTGCTACAACNGGACTTTCATCTANTTCNAATCCAACNCCATGNCCTAAAAANCTTGTTTGTTCGGGTTTCATACCCATTAAATNATCTTCATAACCTAANTCACAAGCNAATTCAAAACCTNCTTTCCANGCATCNGAACAATTNTTCCTTTGNTGAAGTANATCNACTACAACTTCTTTAATCGNTTGCATATCTTCNAGACGATTCTCCCANTCTTTAGATAATTTNCCAACNACAAACATTCTAGTCATATCTACAATATATCCTCTATGAGCATGAAGAAGNTCNACNAGTACTGGTTCTCCTCGTTTAATCTTACCAAAACCNGAACCCATTCCAGCTCCTGNATAAGGNCCNATNCCNCCAATTGCNGCATCAAAAAANGANGGGATNCCNCCNCTTCTACCNGCGACTACAACTCCTCTGTTACATTGCATNGGNTATCTTCTCATTGAAATCTCTCCTCCAAAACCNGCTGCTCTACTAATTGCTTCTGCNGAAGCNGTAAGTTCTAANTCAGTAACTCCTTCACAACCTAAAGCACNAATTGANTCAAACATTTGTAATTGNACTTCNGCAGCNATTCTCATTTGCTCAATTTCCCAATCTGATTTTTTTTCACGNATTAAATGTACTAAATTATTACAATCTTTTAATTTNCCCTCAAGGTTAGAAATTGATNTNTGGAATTTTTCNGCAAATGAATAAGGAATACTTGATAATTGCATTGAAGGNATTTCCNTAATTCCNCGAGAAACTAAATCATCNTNAAATTGAGATAANCTNGGNAATTTNNNAACTTCATGNATTGCATCATCNCCNCCNGCTTCATATTTNGCCCTCTTCAAACTCCTTCTGACATATTGTACAGGTTCAATTTCTTTNCCTNCNGCNGGTATATACATTGCACCATCTTGTCTACCCCCNCAAAAATAATACAAATCTANTGGGTTATGTAAAAGTGCACCTTCTAANCCTGCATTATNTANCTCNNTTGCNANATTTAATTGACGNGATTTTAATTCTGAAATTGGCACTCTCCAATCCTCGCCCTCNGGNCCACACAGGTCCGATTCACTCCAGCCCATAACAGGTCCCAAGAGGAGTAAGTGAAAAGGGTTTGATATGAGTCACGTCACATATGGGGGGTAAAGTNCGNGTTAGTGTACTTGGAATTTCACAAGATGGTGGGTTTCCACANGCAGGTTGTNATNGAGATTGTTGTNAATTAGCAAAAAATAACCCTTCATTAAAAAAACATCCCGTTTCATTAGGTATTGTTGGTTTAGATNNNTCTAAACACCTAATTGAAGCAACTCGGGANTTAGCCTGGCANTTGAATTTATGGAATTCTATNGANTCTAATGAAAATTCATTGAGTTCATTATGGATTACTCATGCNCATCACGGNCATATTGATGGATTAGGATTATTTGGAAAAGAAGTCATGAATACTAAAAAATTAAACCTTTTTTGTAGTAANAGTTTATCAAAATTAATTCAAAANACNCCAAATTGGAATTTACTNGTNGAATTNGAAAANATNCAAATTAATTTAATTAAAGATTCAGATTTATACTCNCCAACNCCAAATTGTGGNTTTAAAATNAAACCAATAAAAATACCACATAGGGCAGAATTGTCTGATATGCACGCNTTCATTATAATCGGNCCAAATAAAAATTTACTATTTCTTCCTGATCACGATACTTGGGAAAGTACCCTTNAATTTGTAAATAAAACNNCTATAAGAGATTGGTTAAAATCTGAAAAAATTGATNTTGCATTGCTTGATGGAACGTTCTGGTCATCAAATGAATTAATTGGAAGAAACCAAAAAAATGTACCCCATCCAACTGTAAGCGAAACATTGGAATTAATTGGTGAAANAGGANGTGGAGATCCAATNATTAAATTTACACATCTCAATCATACCAACCCNCTNAATAANAAATCGAGTGATGAATTCCNATATGTCAAAAAAACNGGATGGGATGTTGCCGAAGAAGGCGAGNTTTTTTNCATCTAATTATTGGAAATATCAAACATTTCACAGACTAATTCNACATTATCTACNGTAAATGCNATTTCAGCTGTTGATTCTTCCATATGCATNATNTAAAAAGANTTTAAATTAATNCCNGCATCTGCNATTNTTCTNGTAAATTCTGCTAAAGCACCNGGTCTGTGATCAAGAGTATACAACAATAATTCATTAGTAGAATAAGCNGCTCCATAATNATCTAATGCTTTCATTGTAGCANTTTCATCNTCAACTACCAAAGCTACAGCNGGTCTTGCNTTACCAATTGCTGCNGCACCNANAATNTTTGCTCCTCCAGAAGCTATTGCTTCAGTAACTCCCGCAAGTTGTCCGGGCTCATCACTTAATTCAATCTGAAACTCGATCATGATGTGCCGTTAGTAGTTGAGTATATGCTACTTCCGATTGGTTTAACCATTATTCAATAATGAAATTCTATTTTCAGCTAGGTTACAATACTCCTGATCTATATCTATTCCAATATATTTTCTTTCAGAATTTAATGCAGCAATACAAGTNGANCCNGAGCCCANAAATGGATCCAAAATCACATCNCCCTTNAATGAATATAATTCTATTAATCTCCTTGGTAATTCAACNGGGAANGGNGCNGGATGCCCAATTCTCTTNGCTGANACTGTNGGNAAACGCCAAATTGATTTAGTAAATTCNACAAATTCTTTACTTTCAATNGTATCAATTCTTTCTTCTTTTTCAAATTTTGTACGNGGAAGTTTGTAATCTCCTTTACTNAAAACTAAAAGATATTCATGNATATCTCTTAGACATGGNTTTGAAGCACTNTTGAAAGANCCCCAAGCACAACTAGAACCNGCAGAAGCAGATTTNTCCCAAATNATTTCTCCGCGCATTANAAATCCAATTTCTTTCATTATTTGATTGACNTGAGAAGACANTGGNATATACGGTTTNCGTCCTAAATTTGCAATATTTACAACNGCNCTACCNCCNGGAACTAGNACCCNATATGTCTCNTCAAATACATCTTTNAATAATTTTAAATATTCATTTAAACTTAAATCATCATCATATTCTTTACATGCATTATATGGTGGTGAAGTTATCATTAAATGTACACAATTATTTGGAAGAAAAGATAAATTTCTTGANTCTGANCAAATAATTTTATTCATTAACTCANTTGGAAATTTCTGANTTTCACCAACNTCTCTAAAACTAATTTGATTTTCATTTAATTTGGAATTATAATATTTACTTGAATCGTGNCTTTCCCTACCNGAAATTCCAAAATCAGAAGTGCTAGTAGAATTTCTACCNACNCCNCTAGAATCTCCTGCCATAAATTCAGCGGGATTTGAAACAATATGAATTTTCGCTAAATTTTTCGATTAATAATCATATTTTAAAACATAAATTTATTTTACAAAAAATTATTTTTAAAGCCCATTTAACTAATAAGCACCATTAATTCGCAAGTACTAATGGGGGCAATTCGCACCTTAAATGATGTTTTTCTTGATGGTAAAACTGTTCTATTAAGAATTGATGGTAATAGTCCACTACATCCAATAAACAATTCTTTTTTGGATGATANTAGNCTAAANGCTGTAATACCTACAATTAATAAATTNAATAAAACAAAATTAATAATTNTNACNCATCAATCNAGNCCTGGAAAAAAAGATTTCACTAGTACCTCAAGCCATGCACGNGAATTTCANAGACTCCTNGGNAGAACAGTGAAATTTGTTGATGANATNTGTGGTGAAAAAGCCTTTTCTGCAATTGAAGAAATGAAAATTGGAGATATATTAATGCTNAATAATGTAAGAATGNATNATGAAGAAATGGAATGTAAAANTNATGACTATGAAACTCAACTTGATACTAACTTTGTTCAAAGACTNTCAAGTATAGCAGATGTTTTTGTTAACGATGCGTTTGCTTGTGCCCATAGAAATTCACCTTCTATCACTGGATTNACCTATGCATTACCTTGTATTGCTGGTTCACTAATGATGAATGAAATTAATTCATTAGAAAGTGTACTAAGTNACCCNCAAAANCCNTGTATNGGNATCTTAGGNGGAATTAAAGTTGATGATTCTGTTANNGTTGCAAAAAATATGTTAAAAAATAATATTGCNGATAAAATAATAGTTACTGGNGGTGTAGCAAATTTATTTTTAGACATTTCAGGNNTAGATATAGGCGAGANAAATANATCCTTTCTCAAAAAAGAATTAGANAAAAAATGGGACAAAACTTGCGAAGATATTCAAAATATNTTATTGCATTATTCTGANAAAATAATTTTACCTACTGATATNGCATTAAATNTTAATGGTAAAAGAANTGATCAACCAATTTCNAACTTTCAAAATGAATTTCAAATTTTTGATTTNGGAATTCAATCCACATTAAANGCATCANCCGTAATTAAAAATGCTGGAACTATAATCCTTAATGGNCCAGCNGGTGTTTTTGAANTAGATGATTTTAAATTTGGNACNATAGAAATCATCAATGCTTGTGCNGAAAGNAAGGCTTTTGTTGTTGTTGGAGGCGGACATACTGCAACTTTGATTAACAATTTAGGGCTTGCAAAGAAAATAGGTCACGTGTCTACTGGAGGGGGTGCCTGTTTAGAGTTCTTAGCAGGTGAAAAGTTGTCTGGAGTTGAAAGTTTGGAAATTTCTGCAAAAAGGTTCGGGCTTACAATTAAAAAATTACAACGAGAATTGCTCTAATAAATATCATAAACCAATAGGGTTCAAAAAGGATGATTTTTCGCAGGCAAATTATATGTCGTTAGATTTGGATACAAGACGTTCTGCTGAAGAACTAAGAGAAATGTTGAGAGAAGCAGAAGAAAGAAAGGTTTTGTGGGAGAAACATTTCAAAAGTGGTGCTATGAATGTGAGGAAAAATGCTGAGGCATTAAGAAATTATACTGCATTAAGAGGAGTAATAAAAACATTAAGATGGACATTAAATCTAAGTGATTCATCTGGTAAAAAAATAATCCATCCCTTGGATTAAATAGAAAAATACTAACTTATCATACCTCTTGCATAATAATATGAAGAGGCATTTTATTGCGCTATTATGTATTTTTTTGATTGGTGTATTATCACCAATGTCTTCTGCTCAAATAATTAATATCAATCCAGATTGCCCTGCAACAACACACGTTATTTCGGATCATACTCCTGAACAAATACATATTCAATTAACTCAAAATCCATCAGAAATGCTTGTAATATGGGCAACTCCGGGATTAACTAATTCTATTGTGGAATATGGGGTTGGTATTGATGATCCTACTGCTGACAAGATGGTCGTTGATGGCACAGAAATGTGTTATGACCACGACATGGTATTCCATTCTGCAATAATGGTTGATTTGTTGCCTGCGACAGAATATACTTATCGAGTTGGAGATGGTCATGCTGCAGATTGGTCTGACACATTCACATTTACTACTCAAGATTTTGAAAAGGAATCTTTTGAATTTGTTGCATTTGGGGATCATGGAATGTCTGATGATGCTCAAAACACTGCAAATTTAGTAAGAAGTTTCGATGCTGCTGAATTAGTAATACTTTCAGGTGACATTGCATATGCAAACGGTGAGCAAAGTGTATGGGATGATTATGGTAAAAAGTATCAAACTAGTTTAGCACATATTCCTTGGATGATGTCTCCAGGAAATCATGAAAATGAAACAGTATATGGCTATGGATTTGATGCATATGAAACTAGATTTGAGATGCCGAGTAGTAGCGGATCTGATTTTTGGCATAGTTTCGACTATGGTGGTGTTCATTTTATTGCAATTTCTACAGAACATCCATATCATGAAGGAACGGAACAATTAGATTGGATAAGAGAAGATCTTGCTACTGCAAATGCAAATAGAGAGGCTGTTCCTTGGATAGTAATATATGGACATAAACCTCTTTACACTTCTCATGGTCATGAAACTCATGATGATACAATGATTGAATTAAGAACTCTTTTAGAGCCAATTTTATTTGAAAACTCTGTTGATTTAGCAATATGGGGCCATGATCATTTTTACGAAAGAACATGGCCAGTTGTAAATGAAAATATTACAACAAGAGGGATTAATGATGATGGTTTAATGTTTGTTTCAGGTTTTTCTCCAATTCATATTGTTGCGGGAGTAGGGGGTAAAGACTCATACGAATATGCAGATGAACAACCAGAGTGGTCATTTCATAGGGAAATTACACATGGAGTAATGCATATCACAGTAAATCATACTACTGAAACAATGCATGTAGAATATGTGCGTACAGATAATACAATTGGTGATTCATTCTTATTAGTTAAAGAAAGTTCTAAGCAACTAATTACTCCCGAAGAAGAAAAAGGTCTCCCTGCTCCCGGAATATTATTAAACATATTAGTAATTAGTTTTGCATCGATATTTAAGAAAAAAACAGAAAATATCGTAGAATCGTATTAATACTACTATTTTTTAGCAGTTGGTATGGATAAAATAAGAACCATGCTGGTTATTATGCTCTTTTTCGGAGCAGCATTAGCTGGGTGCACTGGTGAAGAAGTTGAAAAAGTCGTAGAAGAGAATACTGAAAACGATACGAATAATAATACAAATAACACTGTAGATGATACAAATAACACTGTAGATGATACAAATAACACTGCAGATGAAACCAATACTGTTGTATATTCTGCAACAGATATTTTAACTATGCTAGGAGTTGATGGAAGTGATGATGCTGAACTTGATTTCATGGCTCCTGCTGATAATCAAGAAAAGTTTGGTATTCATATGATTATCACTGCACCAATGGATACTTTAGGATTAACAGATGAGGAAGGAAGTCCTAGTTCTGTTGGTGACGAAGATGTAGAAATTGTCGTAATAAATATGTTTGATAATTCTACAAAAAGAGTTGCGAGCCATATGGTAATGACAATGAATATGGGTGGAATGTCAATGGAAATTCAAATGAAAGATACTCAAGGCCAACATCCAGAATTCTCTGATGCAGGTTACATAAATCAAGTAATGACAAATATGGAAACATACCAACCAGAAGCTATGTGGTTAGTCGATAATAAATGGTCTTATGAAGAAGCTCTTGAAGAAATCTTCCCAGAAGATGATGAATGTAATGGTAACGGATACATGATGGATTCAATGGACGAAATGGGCCCTCATTGTATGTGTGATGATGGTTATGATTGGGATGATGGTGATATGATGACTTGTGTTCCATCTGGTGACCATGATGACCACGGTGACCATGATGACCACGGTGACCACGGAGATGATCACAGTATGATGTTTGTCTGTGGAGACGGTTGGGAAATTCTTTTCGAATTTGTAAATGATGGAGAATCAGACTGTGATGATGGAGCAGATGAACAATGGTATGACAACGATACTCCAGATGATGTTACAGATGATTGCCAAATGTGGGAAGATGAAACTTGTATAGGGTTAGAAATTAATTGGTTTGATTGTGAAACAGACGATGGATCAACAGTTTGGATTCATCAAGTAAATGACGGAAGAGAAGATTGTTCTTACGGCGAGGATGAAGGAGGACATCATGATGATGGAATGATGGATGATGGAATGACGGATATAGAAGAGCCTGAAATTGGTCCTGATATGCCAGAACCTACTGCAGAAGAATTATCTGCAGTAAATTGGACAACATCAATTGATGAAACTAGTGGAATGCAAACATTTACTGGCATTGTAACTATGGAAGGAGCTGGAGAATGGACATATGAATTATCAATAATGCCTACTGTTCCACCTGTAATGAAATCACTAAAAATGGAAAATGATACAGAAAGTTTTGATATTTCATTAATGTACGGTGATGAAGTAGTAATTGATCTTGTTACTGAAGATACCGCAGGGTGGGAAAAAGGTGCATCTGACATTACTATCATGGCGCTTGGAGAAGAACGACATACAACTGACGAAGATACAAATGGAGATGGAGATTATGACTCTACCTTTGAGATCATGTCCTTTAATTACGGATTTTGGGGTATGTATGAAGTTCCGTCTAGTCAATTAGAATTACATATTCTTTCTCCTAGTGATGAATATGATGAAGAGGGGAATGAAATAGATCAAGTTGTTTTAGCAAGTTTCACTTTAGACAGTGCTACTAAGGATGAACATGGTTGGGTTCAACTAGGAACTTGGACTGATGCTAATGAAAACACTTGGGATGTGGGTTTTAGTTGTGATAATGCGTTGTTAGATCCTGAAGACTGTTCATTGAGTTTAAGTACCTATAGTGATGCAAATGAATCTGTCAATCCTGCAGGTTTTGAATTGGCATTATATGATACATGGGCTGAAGATTATACAGGAAACCCAATGCCTAGTTTTACTTTAGGACTCTCAATAATTGCATTACTTGGTGCTTGTTTGTCCAGAAGGAAGTTAGAATAGGCAAAAATCAAATGCATATGGGTCAAGAGCCCATCACATGACCGAGGTTCCCGTACGCTATCGTGATTCTCAATTAATCGACGAAGATTGTATTTTACATCAAGGAGATTTTTTACTACATGAAGACGGTAGTTGGTCAAAATCTAATGGGGACGAAGATGTAAAATTCAATTTAAATGGTTCAGATCGTCTAATTACTAGAAGTTTACAAAATTGGCATACTCACCTTGCTATGATATTAAATCGTGGTACAGGCGAGGACCTTCCGTTACAAAGATGGTTAGAAGAAATAATTTTTCCTACAGAAAAAAAATTAACTTCAGAATTAGTTGAATTAGGAACCAAAGCGTCTTGTGCTGAATTAATTGCAACAGGTACGACCTTTGCTTGTGATATGTATTATTTCCCAAAAGAAATGGCTGCAGGGTTAATTGAATCTGGGATAAAGGGTATTGCTGGCGGCACCATAACAGATTTCCCGACTACTTCTTATCCCAATGGAGCAAATCAAGCAATAAATGATTTAGATAATCTTCTAAAGGAAGGTACTGGAAATTCAAGAGTGGAATATGCAGTTGCCCCTCATGCAATTTATACATGTGGAAAAGAATCTTTAATCAAAGCAAGCGACTTATCTAGAAAGCATGATTCTTATCTATTAACACATGCTTCTGAAACTAGAAATGAAGTTGCGAATTGCCACAAAGAACATGGATGTTATCCTATTGAATATCTGAATTCTATTGGCTTTTTAGAATCTAATAAATCTGTACTTGCACATTGTGGTTGGTTAAAGAAAAACGAAATGAGGATTTTAGCAAATCATAATTCTAAAGCCGTTCATTGTCCAACTAGCAATATGAAATTAGGTATTGGAGGTACTATGTCTTACCCTGCAATGATTGAAGCAGGGGTAGATGTAAGGTTGGGAACTGATGGTTCAGCCAGTAACAATTCAATCGACTTAAGACAAGAAGCAAAATTAGCAAGCATGGTACAACGTCATGATCATTGGGATGCTTCATTATTAAATCCCGAAAAATTATGGAAACTATCTACTAAGGGTTCTAATGATTGGGTTACTTGGAATCTAGATGATATAAGAATGAGGCCTCATGGTTTCGAAAAAAGAAGATTATTGGCAAATCTAGTTTACTCTAATTCTGATTGCTTAGATGTGTGGGTTGATGGTGTAGAATTAAGACATGGAGGGATTACTATGTCATTAAACGTTGATGAGATTTCACAAAATCTTGAAATGGCTGTAAAAGAATATTATGAAGATATCCATTAAGCAAGCCAAAAAGATACTGCTAAAATTGAATATGTTCCCAACAACATAGCTCCTTCTAACCAATTTGATTTACCATCAGAACAAATACTATTAGCAATTAATACTGCAACAAAAGTAGCAATTGTTTCAAATAATCCAAACTGTAGTGACATATTAACATTTAACATCCATCCAAATATAACTGTGATTGGTGCAATTAATACTGCAACTTGTGTAGATGAACCTATTGCAATCCCGATGGATAAATCCATTTTATTTTTACCTGCAACAGTTACTGCTGTAAAATGTTCTGCTGCATTTCCAAATAAAGGTATTAAGATTACACCAATAAATAATGGAGGCCAACCTAATGCTTCAGCACTATGTTCAATACTACCAACTAAAAATTCTGCCATAACAGCAACTAATACCGTAGAACTAACTAACAAGATTATTGCTTGCTTCATTGTTAAAGATGCTTCTTCTTCTTCATGATGTGTAGAATTTACAAACAGATGTGAATGTGTCTTTAATTGAAATAACAAAAAAAGCGCATATAAGCCTAATAAAATAATTGATGCTACTCTTGATAAATTAACAATAGTTTCAATTGAGTGGTCGCCAGATTGAGAAAATGTTGCTGGGATTATCAAAGCTAGCATTGCTAATATCAATAAAGAACTGTTAGTACTAACTGCACTTGAACTAAATGTTTGTTCTTTGTGATTAATTCCACCCCATACGAATGCAAGGCCTAATACCAATAATAAATTACCAAGAATACTACCAATTAAACTCGCTTGCACTACTGTGATTAGATTTGCTGCCGAATCTAAAGACCCTGCATCATTTGCAGCCTTTGCTCCAATTAATAAAAATATTACAATTATTAACTCTGCAGCGTTTCCAAAACTAGCATTCAAAAAGGCACCTAATCCTTGACCTACTCTCAGTGCAATCTCTTCTGTTGCTCTACCCATTAACCATGCTAACGGCATTATTGCAAACAATGATGAAATAAACACCCCCGTATAATTATGATTAATAAATTCAAAATAAATTGATATTGGTATTGCTAGTAAACATATCAATATTTTTGATTCTCTTGGATCTACAAATTGTTTCCAACCATTTGCTGCTACTTTAATTTCAGCTAATGACATTATAGAGCCTCATTATTTTCTATTTACTCGGCGTCTTTTTGGTTTACTACTACTTTCACCAAAGTCATCTTCATCATCATCATCATCATCGTCATCATCGTTGCTTCTACGAACTCTGCGTTTCCTTCCCGAGGATTTCTTTCTCTCCCTACGTTTTGGTTTAGGTGCTGCTTCACCAAATAATTCATCATCATCTTCATCATCTAACGTTTTTGATTGATTAACATCACTTTCAGAAGATTCTAATGGATCTTGTTTTCCAGTATCCATGATTGCATCCATATCTGGTTCTGCAGAAGTTCCAATAAATTCCTTCATCCAATCTTCACCTTCATCTTCTTCGTCCGAAGATGGTGATCTTCCTGCTGTTGTTAAAGTCAATATAATCATAATAAAAGCAAAAATATTGAATGCTGCTAAAACATATGCAAACATATACGGTGGTGAAAGAGCCTCTAATTCAATAGGTGCAGGTTCTGTCTCAGGTTCCAATGATTCTGCAAATACACATTGTAATTCACCAGTTTCAATTTGTTCACACCTATCTACGAAAAATTCTACTTGTGCATCATCCCAATTTCCAGCCAAATCTAATGCTTTAACTTCCAATCTATGTTCTCCGATTTCAAAATTCTTAGCAGCATAAGTTACGAAAAATGATACACCATTTTCTTCAGATTCTTCATCAATTAATACATCTAAATTCTGCCAAGCTTCAACCACTTCACTTTGCATACCCAAATTTCTCGTGAATCGGATTTGTATACTTCCAATTCCAACATCATCAATCGCCCCTCCACTAATCAGTAAATTATCGCCATATCGATAACTTGAACCTGCGCTTTGTGAACTGGGAGAATACAAAGTTAAAGTTGGTGCCAAACCATCTGCAGAATAATTATCTGCTTGAGTGATAGCTGAATTACCAAATTCATCAAAACCATTTACTCTGATACTTAATGGTCCTGCCGGTACATTTGCAGATAGTGTAAATTGGTAAGTATATACATTTGACATAGCTCCTGCAGGAGTCATTGCTAAACCCATTACTACATTTGAGCCCTCTGAATTTACAATAGTAATTTTTGGAAGGTTTCCGCCTGCTGCTTCCTCTAAGACTGCCTGGATTGTATAAGTTCCTTCTTTCATTGAGCTTCCTTGTAATCCAAGAACACTTATCGAAAGAGATGGCCCAAGTGTATCTTCATTAACCAATCTTGCATTGTAGTTTTCTTCTAAATCAAATTGTAAATTACCATCAGTATCCATTGCGGCTACCGCGTACCAAACTTCTCGATCTAAACCTGCCTGAATCGGAATTGAAACAGTTTGTGCTGGTTCATCTTCAGATGCAAAACTAATCGGTCCCTCTATTAATTCCCAAATATCTAATTCTAAAGATGATACTGAATCTTCAAAGCATTCTGAATCGGTACAACGATAAATATAGTAAATTTCACCTGTTTCTTCTATAATTTGTTGGAAATTAACTCTTACAGCCACATCTCCTACTCTCCAAACATCTATCGAATTAAGCGGTGTTTTTCTTGGTGGACTAATATCTTCTGCAATAGGGCCAATACAGTTTTGAACAAATCTAAAATCTTCATATGTTCCTGTATCTTCATCAAATTCTCTATCGACAAAATTTTGAAACTCCTCGAGATTATACCTTGCTTTAGTAGTTACGCAATAATATGAATCTTGGCTCCAATCCCCATCCACTTCTACATCATGCATGCCCATGCCAGCTTCAATAGAACCAACTAATGTTGGAGGGTTTGAAGAGAATGTATCATTTGTAATTTCTGAATTAGATCTCCAAATGTTGTAAATTTCACCTTCAACACCTATTTGATCTGTCCATGTTACTCTAGTAAGTGCATTGCCAATATATTCTGCAGAAATATCTGTAGGTTCTGCAATCCAAGGGTCAAAGGTGTTTTCAAATACCATAGCACAATTTGAATCTCCCACAGTTAAATTCGTACGCCCATTTGCATCTTCAATTGTAACACAATAATAGTAATAACCAAGTGTTCCTCTATTAATTTGATTTGGATAAAAAGTTACACCTTCCATACTAGAGCCTAACATCATTACTCCAGGCTCATAAACATCTTCTATTGGTAATCTTGACCTCCATATTGTATAGATCTCGCCAATTTCCCCTGGAGAATCGGTCCAACTAATATTTGTAACTCCATTACCTAAAGATGGTGCAGGCTCAAAGTCTGCTAAAACATCTTCTGGAATTACTGGATTTGAAGTATCTTCAATAACAGGTATTGATAATGTATTTGAATTTACAGCACCATCTGGTAACTCAAATCTCAAATCTTCATAATCTAAACCCTGACCCAAATGATTTGGTAAATAATAAGTTACTGAATAATAAACAGAACGTTGAATGTTTGGAGGAACATCAATGGCATATGTTGTACTTGAAGGTGTTAAAGTTGTAACTAAAAACAAGGAAGGGTTTGTAGGAAGAACAAAACCATTACTACGGTTAATTGGATTAGAATGTCTCCAAACTCTAATATTCAATGCATTAGCACCTGTCTCTGGTAATTCACCTGCATTTAATTGATTATAATTCACCCAAGAAAGTGTCGTAGTTTCTGATTGTGAATTAAATGTAGCAGATAATAATGAAGGAGTCCTTACAGGTTCTGTTGTTTCATTTACTGGATTACATAATGTATTTTGTCCACAATACAAATTTGTTGTTTCTGTTCCATCACTTTGCATTGTAATAATTGCATAATAAAATTCTCCAGAAACTTCGGGACCTATTTGTAACTCTACAGAATGACCTGGATGAAATGAGCCTGTGCCATTTTTACACAAGAAAGAATTCATACTTTCACAAGCATTAGTTGTAAGTTCTGCAATTGGTTGCAAGGATTGTAAATTTATTTGAGTAATTCTCGTTGTATGTCTATACACATAATATACAGAAGAAGATAATGATTCAATAGCGTTAAATTCTTCCTGATCAGATAAACCATCTCCATCTATGTTATACCAAGATATTGTAGATTTTTCAGTAATTGGGTCATAAGATACTGAGATGCCTATTGCAGGTAATTCTGTTTGATCAAAATCAATATCATCAGGAATTATGCCCCCATCATCAATTTCTGGTGCGGGATCCCCTGGATCATTTGGATTTGTGAAATTGAGAACTTCTTCTCCATCAGTATAACCATCACCATCAGAGTCTGGATTCAATGCATCTGTCATATGATTAGTTATTTCATCACTATCATTTAACCCATCACCATCTGTATCTAATAAATTAGGATCTGTGTTATATTGACTGACTTCTGCAGCATCAGGTAACCCATCACCATCTGTATCTGAATTTAAGGGGTCTGTATTTGTAACAAATACCTCTTCACCATCTTCTAATGAATCCCCATCTGTATCGATTTCTTTTGGATCAGTTAGATATGTAATTATTTCAGCAGAATCGTTCAAACCATCACCGTCTGAATCGGGATTAAGTGGGTTTGTGCCATTATTTGGATCTAATTCTTGCCAATCAAGCAAACCATCATCATCTGTATCTGGATTTGTAGCATTAGTACCAAAATTAATTATTTCTAAATTATCTGGGATTTGATCCCCGTCTGTATCATTATTAGTAGGGTCTGTGCCATAGTTGTTTACTTCGTCACCATCATTTAATCCATCACCATCTGTATCTGGATTTGAGGGGTCTGTACCATTTGCAATTTCGTCGCTATCTGGAATGCCGTCTCCATCTTCATCAGAACCATTCATTGGCTCAAATCCAGTACTAGCATATGCACCTTGAGCCCAAGTAGCAAGTAGCATTAATACAACAATAAACAATGCTCGGAGGCGTGATGTCCCATCCATTCGTTTCCCTCTTAATTGACTGTGTCTTTGGTTTTGGTTAAGACTCTGACGCATAAAAACCCCATTATAAGGCATGTTTGCGCGAAAATTAGTAATTTTTTGATTACCCTTGCTCATCCACTAACGAGGTGGACTTCGTATTTGTTAAGGGTTCTTGTTTATCGAGTCTTTTCAAATCCCCGATTGCTGCAAAAAATCTACTAAAAAATGTATAAATTCCACCTAATAAACTAATGAAAATTATCAAAATCATAGGATTCCAATCGATACCAAGCCAATTCGGGTCTGAAAATTCAAAAAATACTTGTAAGGCCGCCAATAAAACACCAATTAATGTCACTACAATTCTATCTGCTCTTCCAAAGCCACCATAGTTCCTACCTAAACCTACACTTTGGGCTTGAGTTCCCATATAAGAGCCGAATAATGTTGAAAGAGCTGCAGCCCAGCCCCATACGGGGTTAACAACCCATGCAGAATTATGTGCAATTGCTAAAATGAATGCCACGTCTACAATACGATCTATCGTGTGATCTAAATAATCACCATAACGACTTGTTTTCCCATAAGTTCTTGCTATCGTTCCATCTAATCCATCAAATACACCTGTTAAAATGATTAAGAAAAATCCAACTAACAAATATATTGCACCATTTACATCTCTTCCCCCAGAAGATAGGAAATAACACGTCAATAAAGCCAAAGGTAAAGTAGACCAAGTAATTAATGAAGGTGATATATTTTCCATTCTAGAAATTAATGGTTTAATCAAAATTTCCCATTTACCCCGTAAGCCCTCTAATGCCATTATCATCCCACTCAACAATCTAGTATCAAATAGATTTGTTAAAAAAACACTAAGAATGTAATTCTGCAATCCAATCTATTGGAAGCATTTGTGTTTTTCTTTCCTCATTTAACCATTCATTTACTTCTCCCCAAATTTCAGAAGTTTTCATATTGGTGGTATCAATTTCAATGGTACTAATTTTGTCATCTAATTCTCCTGCAATAGTGCTTAATAACTCACATTCGACATTTTCTACAATCTTTTCTTCGCTCCAATTTCGATTTTTTAGCCTAGATTCTAACACATCGGGTCTACATCGTAATAAGATTACAGAATCTACGGGTAGATTATGAGATAAATGTCCATCAATAAACAAATTTGATTCTGGTGGTTTTTCCCATTCCTCTGTTAAAATTTCATTTAATGAATCTACATCAATTAATGATAACTCTGGGCTCAAGGATTCTTCCACAACTCCATCATACCTTTTTGCTAAATCTAAAACTTTGATTGAATTTATGTTTCCATAATTACAAAAACTAGTTTTCCCAGAACCTGGTGTACCAGTTACTGCAATTCGTAAAGGCTGCATAAACATCCGAAAAGGTAGTAGGATATATGCTAATACACAATATCTACTAAACACAAGACCCCCTCACCTCACATAACATGTTTGGAATGAGTAACCCAGAACAAGTGATTTCACAATTCGAAAGGTATGCTCAAGAAGGTAGATTAGAAATTGCAGAAGTAATGTCTACAGAATTAGCAGAAAGATTGCTAAATGAAAAGAAAAGGGATATGCAAAATCAAAAATTTTTAGTTAAAACACTAAGAAGTAATGCTTCAATATTATTGCAAAGGGAGAAGTACAAATTAAGTAAAAATGCTTCAAAAATGCTCAAAAGGCAAAGAAAAATACTAAACAAAATGGCTAAAAAAAACAAGAATGAAGAAATGTTTGACGCAAATATATCTACTGTAGCAAATGATGAGATTGTTTTGGCTTGTGCTGAAATTGGTTTGAAAAAATTATTTGGAGCATTAAGATCCCTAAATAAAGCAAATAAATTACGCCCATTAGATTCGGAAATTTGTGTTTTAATGTTAGAAGCAAGATTCACAATTAAAGGTAAATTAAATGGTTCAAAGCCCTCTTGTAAAAAATTAATTTATGCATTGGAATCCTGTGGGCCTGTAATTTTACAAAATGGTAACTTTATTTTTAATCCTGAAGGATATGTACCTAGAAATATTACTCCTCTGTTATCAAGATTAGATTTTCTATGCAATGCTAAAAATTTGGACCAGCATTCCAAACAAAGAATTACTAACTGTATTAACAACATTAATGCTCAAATTACTGCAATAAATGAAGGTGAGCAAGCTGCAAATGCAAGGTTGGCAAAAGCCATAGATTCTTTAAATCCAGTATCGGACTACTATTCTTACTAAAAGAAGTAACGAGGGATGGATTTGAACCAACGATCTCCGGGTTATGAGCCCGACGGGATATCCAGACTACCCCACCTCGTTATATTATCCGTGAAACCCCTCATACTTGAAGATTCAAGTAAAAACAGCACTTTTGGAGAACATGAAAACGGTGCCTTTTTGGACTAGTAATGTACACAAAGTACTGAAAAACATGGTGAAATCACAAAAATCGGTTACGGCAATACTAATTATGCTACTAATTTTTTCTGCATTTAGTGGATGTGGGGGAGAAGAAAATGAAGTATATTCTGGGCCAATAGATATCGTTTTAATTATGTCGGCAAATTCTGGGACATTGGAAATTACAAAAGGTAATGGAAATGAAACTATTGAGCAACAAACTAACTCAGTTGAAATCGAATTTGATTTGAGTAATACAACATCTGGAAGTGGAGATATTACAGGGTTTACTATTGATCCAGGAGATGGATCAGACATGATTTATTCAAATGGAAGTGAAAATGGCGTCTTTAGTCATGAATATTTAGTTCATGGAGTTTTTGAAGCAATTATTACTGCAATGGATTCCGAAGATAATGAAAGAAGTATTGCTGAAGAAATTAGAATAGATTACAATCAAGAACATAATAATCAAAATACAAATAATCCTGATGTCGTTTGGGTTGATTATATTGGACCTTCAACTGATATACCCATGTGGATTAATGTTTCAAGTGAAGTAACAAATTTGCCTGCGGGGCCTGGAAGTATTATCCTCGGAGGAGATGATCCAATTACTGTAACTTGGACTTTATATGATGGCTCAAATAATATTGTAGGAAATGCTACAACAGAAACCATTGAAGATGGTGATTCAGTAACCTACGAATATCAAGCTGAAATGCCAATTACAATAGATTGGAGATTAGAAATCACATTAGAAGATGAAGGAAATGTGAATACTGAGACTATTTTCGATATTAGTTATGATCACTCTGGAATGTAATTCAGTTTTACTTTCACTTTCACTTTTCAGTTAACCCTCTTTAGTTAGTTCATATACTAATGTTAACTCACAGAGGATAATAGAGGGATGAGAATGGCAAAAAAGAAAGTCGAAGAAGAAGTGGAAGAACAAGAGGAACTAGTGGTTAGCGTGGGAGATCTAAAAGAGCATACTATTGATGAGTTGCCTGGAGTAGGGCCAGCAACTGCTGAAAAACTACGTGAAGCAGGTTTTGATGATTTAATGACAATTGCAGTAATGAATCCGGCAGATTTAGCAGAGCAAGCTGAATTAGGTGAAGCTGTAAGTTCAAGAATAATCAATGGTGCAAGGAAAATGGCAAGCATTGGTGGATTCTTAAGCGGTATAGATATTTTAGAAAGACGTAGAGAAGTTTTGAAATTAACATCAGGATGTCAAAGTGTTGATGAATTATTGGGTGGTGGATTTGAAACTAAATCAATAACAGAATTATATGGAGAATTTGGTTCTGGTAAAACCCAGTTTAGTCATCAACTTGCCGTAAATGCAATGTTACCAGTTAAGGAAGGGGGGTTATCTGAAGAAGATGATCCTGCACATGTATTTTTCATAGATACTGAAGACACATTTAGACCCGAAAGAATTCGTCAAATGGCTGCAGCAAAAGGATTAAATCCTGATGAAGTTTTGCAAAGATGTCATGTTGCAAGAGCATATAATTCTGCACATCAAATGCTTTTAGTAGATGAAGTCAAAAAAGCTGCAAGTGGAATTAATGTGAAAATGATTGTTGTGGATAGTGTAATTAGTCATTTTAGAGCAGAATTTATTGGACGTGGTATGTTAGCAAACAGACAACAAAAACTAAACAAGCATCTAAAAGAATTGAAGCAATTATCTGATGTAAATAATGCTGTTGTCTTAATTTGTAATCAAGTTATGTCAAAACCAGATGCACTTTGGGGAGATCCTACTAAAGCTGTTGGAGGACACATAATTAGTCATGCATCAGCATTCAGAATTTATTTGCGTAAAGCAAAAGCTGGACGAAGAATTGCAAGACTTGTAGATAGTCCTAATTTACCTGAAGGAGAAGCAGTTTTCAGTGTAGTCGAAGATGGTTTAACAGATTGATGGTCACAAAGATTTAGTGTCATAATCTCATAAATTATGCTAATAATAGCGACATATTCAAAGTCACTACGTCAAGAACTGACGATATGCGACACCTCATAGAGCGTGTATTAGAATTAGAAGGCGACAAAAAAATTGATGCTGTTATAGATGATGAGCCAGCTCCAAGTAATGATCAAGCACTTGAAAATTTACTACGAACCTTAACTCCAAGAATTAGAGTTTATGGTTGTGGGGGTTGTGGTAGCAATACAGTCAATAGACTCGCACAGGAGAATTTACTTGACGATAAATACGTAATTGGATATGCAATAAACACTGACGCACAACATCTTTTACGAATGGAGGTCCCCAATAAATTACTTATTGGACGAACTGCAAAAGGGCATGGTGCTGGAGGTAATCCGGAAAAAGGTGAGCAGGCTGCTTATGAATCTGAATTAGCATTAAAGAAAATTGTAGAAGAAACTGATCTTGCATTCGTAACTTGTGGACTTGGAGGAGGTACTGGCACTGGTAGTGCACATGTATTAGCGAAATTTGCAAAAGAACAAGGTGCACTAACTATTGCAATTGTTACTTATCCATTTAATTCAGAAGGGAATATGAGAAGACAACATGCAGAATGGGGTTTAGAACGGTTAAGAGATATTTGTGATACTGTTGTTGTAATGCCAAATGAAAGGTTATTGCACGTAGAAGGTGTAAAAGACCTTCCAATTAGTTCTGCCTTCAGGGTAGCTGATGAACTACTCATGAGAAGTATTGCTGGTATTACTGAATTAATTACAAAAGATGGTTTGGTTAATTTAGACTTTATGGATTTAAAGAGTGTAATGGAAAATGGAGGAGGAGTTGCAATGATTGGTCTAGGTGAATCTACAGGAATGAATCGGGCAACTGAAGCGACAATGCAAGCTTTAGAATCGCCGTTATTAGATGTGGATTTTTCAGATGCAAGAGGTGCATTAATCAATGTAGTTTGTGGACCATCACTTACTTTAGGAGAAGCAGAAGAAGCCGCATCAGTAATTAGAAATAAAATTAATCCTAATGCAAAAATCATTTGGGGTGCTACAGTAGATCAAAGTATGCATGAAGAGCTAAGAGTAATGGTAGTGCTAACTGGAGTTCGTTCAGAACATATTTTTGGTGCTGCAGTAACTAATCAATTAAAGACATTAAAAAATCGTTCAATTGAATTTGTAAATTAAACAATAAGACCACTTGTATTAACTGGTAAAAGTGTTACGGGGTACATGGTTGAGCCAGAACGTGTGCTACATTCAGTAATGGTGATTGCATTTGAAAGAAAAGGTGCAATTGATGAAGATTTAAAAATAATTAAAGCAATTCAAAACGAATTAAACTTAGGAGATGATGAAAAATCCGATGCACTGGAACACATTAAAAAATTCAGGGGAAATGGAAATTGGGATGGAAAAAGGGATGCTGTTGTGTCAGTAGCTATTGATAGAATAGAAGAAGCAATGGAAGATAGTCAAATAAATAACCCTAGCATCATTAATGCTCTTAAAAAATTAATTAATGTCACTCTTGATGAACAAAAACCATCTAATGAAAGTGATCCTCTTGCCGCTTTTGAAGAAGACGAGGAGGAAGTCCCGGATACTACTCTGAAATTTGGACTTGAAGAAGAGGAAGAAATAACTTCTGTAGAGCTTATAGAAGATGATAATAGTCACGCTCTCGAGGATATTGGAGAGCCAGAAGAAGTTGAAGATGATTCCATAATTAGCCAAGATTCTTTTTCTCTTGAAGATTCTGAAGAAGAATTAGAAGATGATGAAGAAATTGATCCTTTTGATTTAATTGGGGGAAGTGGTTCTTCAAATTCAGATAATGTGGGGAGCGCATATAAAGATCCATTAGAAGAACTAATGGATGAAGTTGATGATGAAGAAATTCAAGTAGAAACCATAGAATTAGGTTCTGATGATTCTGAAGAAGAAGAAAAAGAGCCTGTGAAAGAAGAAGCTTCGGAAAGTCAAATTATCGAAATGTACAGAATGATGTTAGATACTGTTTGGGTTGACGATGTAATTGATCCATCAGAAGTAGCGTTACTTGCAAGAAAAAGAAAAGACCTTGATATTTCATTTGAAACACATATGAACTTAGTAAGAGAAATGTTGGAGGATTCTGATTGAAAACTATTTTTTGGACGGCTCTTGAAATTGCTTGGTCTGATGGGAGTATGTCAAAAAAAGGAGCATTAATTGTTGAAAAATTGCATGATGCTATGGGATTGGATATCTCATTAAGAGAAGAACTTGAAAACCGTTTTGCAAAAGAAATCTTAGAAGAAAGAACCGAAAGAGGTGAAGGTACTGGTGATGCCGAACTAGAATCTTGGGCAAATACAATAATTGAGAATTTAAATTCAAATGACTTAAAGAATCAAATTATTTCACTAAGTAATGAAGCAGTGATTAATGGTTTATCAAAAGAAAAGTGGTTGATTGGGATGAATTTTACAAAGGAGTTTAATCAATCAAACACTTTTGCTGAAGGTGTTTGGATGGAAAACAATACAGAAAAAGAATTCGAAGAATATTTACCGATTCTAAAACCATTAGTAGATGAATTAATTTCTAATTAAGTTCTAAATCCCAAGTGATTTTTGCAACTCCAGATAGTGTTGAAGCCACGGAACAATATTTTTCAAATGTTTGTGTAATTAATCTTCTAATTAATTTCTCCCATTTTGGATCTGTATTCAATTTAAAAGTTAAATTCATTTTTTTAACATAACGTGGATTTTCATCATTTCTTTCATAATCTATGCCAATTGAAAGTGAATCAAAATCTCTATCTTTCATTCCAACTACAATTTCTGCCATACTACAAACGCCAACCATTTGAACCATTATTTGAACAGGAGATAAGGAATTTTCACTATCCCAATCACATAACATTTCATTGCCTCTGTGATCTGAACACAAAGCTACAGTTCCTTCTTTCCACGTGACATCTACGTGATACATAATGCAGTGGATTAAGTCTTATTTTTTGAACTTAACTTATAATAAGCAAAGGGAGAATTGATGTAAGGCACTCATGTCGGCTCGTAATGAGAACATGGATGGAACTGCAATTACAATGAATAATGGAGAACTAATAATACCAGATAATCCAATAATACATTTCATAGAAGGAGATGGTATTGGCATAGATATAACACCTGTAATGCAAAAAGTTGTAGATGCTGCAGTAAATAAAGCATATAACAATAGTAAATCGATTCACTGGAAAGAAGTTTTAGCTGGTGAAAAAGCATTTAATGAAACTGGAGAATGGTTACCAGATTCTACTTTAAACGCAATGAAAAATGGACTTGTATCCATTAAAGGGCCTTTGACAACTCCTGTGGGAGGAGGAATAAGAAGCCTAAACGTAGCCCTTCGTCAAAAGCTCGATTTGTTCGCTTGTGTAAGACCTGTCAGATGGTATGCAGGGACACCCAGTCCTGTCCGAGATCCTGGTGCTGTAGATATGATCATATTTCGAGAAAATAGTGAAGACGTTTATGCAGGAATTGAATGGGAAGCGGGTTCAAGTGAAGTTGCAAAAGTAATTCAATTTCTACAAAACGAAATGGGAGTGACAAAAATAAGATTCCCTGAAACAAGTGGAATTGGAATTAAACCAATTTCTATTGAGGGAACTGGAAGAATTGTTAGAGCTGCAATACAATATGCAATAGATAATGACAAAGATAGTGTTACATTAGTTCACAAAGGAAACATCATGAAATTTACAGAAGGTGGATTCAGAGATTGGGGATATAAATTAGCACAAGAAGAATTTGGAGCTGAATTGCTTGATGGAGGCCCGTGGTGTACTCTAAAGAATCCAAAAACAGGAAATTTTATCACAATAAAAGATGTTATTGCAGATGCTATGCTTCAACAAGTTTTAACTCGCCCTAAAGAATATGGTGTTTTAACTACAATGAACCTCAATGGAGATTACATCTCTGATGCACTTGCTGCTCAAGTAGGTGGAATTGGAATTGCTCCTGGGGCCAATATCAACTACGATACAGGAATCGCAATTTTCGAAGCCACACATGGTACTGCACCAAAATATACAGGCCAAGATAAGGTTAATCCTGGGAGTTTAATTCTTAGTGCGGAAATGATGCTCCGGCATATGGGCTGGACTGAAGCCGCTGATTTGATTGTCAAAGGAATGGAAGGGGCGATTTCAGCAAAAACAGTTACTTATGATTTTGAAAGGTTAATGGATGATGCAACATTACTCAAATGTTCTGAATTTGGAGATGCAATTGTCAAACATATGTAAAATAGAGTATTAATGTCTACTACTCCAAATTTTCAGCCACTCTTCTAAATTTTTATCAATATCGCTTTGAATTACTTTTCTTTTAGTTACTTTGCCTTCATCTAATGGCATAATTCTGCATCCACATGCATTATAATGACCACCGCCATTTTCATCAAAGGACTGTGCTAATTTTGTTAAATTAAATACTCCTTGATTACGATGTAAAAAGCTATTACAATAAAATGAAGCAGAAAGAGGATAGCGGCTATGATTTCCGATCACTCCATCACTAAATCCGTGAATAATAATACAAGCATCACATTCATCACCAAATGTTGAAGTTACAAGATATCCATTTGTTCTAAATCCGGTGTCATGCATTTTTACAATTGCAATTCTATCTATTAAATCGCCATTTTCAATAATTATTTTTCTTAATTCTATTTGTTTTTGTTTAATTGTATTTATTCTAGAAGTCACTTCTTCTGAAATTAAAATTTCATCAACAGCTTTACCTGATGAAAACCAATCTAACAACAAATAAACATAATCTAAATCCTCTAAATTTATGGTTTTAGACAGCCATAATATTGGGTCATCAGAATTAAATTCAGCGAGTGAAATCTTTCCTGAATCGAGTTTATCTACCATTTCCATAAATGTTTCTAAATGAGATAAGTCCATCTCTTTTGAACATAAATCAAAAGCTACCCGGGCAGCTGAATCAACAGGATACCAAGCACATGTACCCCCTTCTGAGGTGAAATCTTCTAATTCAGAATCTGTGGGCTTATTTGTACTATGATGATCCAAATATAAACCGCAATTTGGATGGAACGGTAAATCACAAATTGCCGTATTACGATCAATAATCTGGTCTAAATTACCATTCCGAATCTCTGCAGGATGAGCGAAAAATGTTTTTGCTTCTGAAAAATATGCTTTTAATATTGAGGCAGCAATTAACCCGTCTAAGTCTCCGTCCGCTATAATTTTATCAATTACTAACCCATTAAGCAAACTCATTATTCACAAGGTGAAATTAACTTGTTATTCAATTATCTCATTAAAAAAGATAACAAACACAAAAAACAATCAGTTTCACAGAGCAAATATGGAAACATCTTGTGGTGTTGTTCTAGTAAACCTAGATTCTGTTTTAATCTTGCAATATCCCCAAGGACATTGGGATTTACCAAAGGGTCATGTGGAAAAAAGCGATGAGGATCACAAACAAACTGCATTAAGAGAGCTTACAGAAGAAACTGGGATTTCAAAAATTACTTGGATTGATGGTTTTTCTAAAAAAACAGAATATTCTTTTACAAAAAAAGGGAAGGAAATTCATAAAACTGTTTGGTGGCTATTAGCAAAAACATCAGAAATTAATGTGGAATTGTCTGAAGAACATCAAAATTATTTGTGGTTAGATTGGGATTCTGCAATTAATCAAGTGACTCATGAATTAACTAAATCAGTAATTTTGTCTGCAAGAAAATATATTGAATAATCAATCTAAGTTAAATCTTGATTGTTGATTTTCAATAATTTCTGAAATTGATTTTTTATCTATTCTTTTTTCTTTAGGAACCCAGAGAAATTCCTCTTCTCCTAATCTATTTGACACCCAACGAATTAGAACAAATAACCAATCTGATAAACGATTAATATATTCTTTTACAAATATTCTTACAGAACCTTCTCCTTCTTCATGAATCAATTTAATTAATTGTCTCTCAGTTCTTCTAACAACAGTTCTTGCAATATGCAAATTAGCAATAGGGGCAACTCCTCCTGGGAGAATAAATGATTCTAATGGTTTGAGTTCTTTTTGCATTGAATCCATTTCTGATAATAATAAATCACTTACTTCTTGTTCTAATAAGACAATGCCTTCTGGTACATTATCTGCAGGACAAGCTAATTCTGCACCTAAATCAAATAATTCTTGTTGAATTCTTTTAATTCCGCGAGAAACAATCTGTTGAATTTCTAATACATTCATTCTCTCCCCCCCATCTGAATGTCTTTCTGGAATACGATTACTTTCCATCAACACGCTACCTAAAATGGAATTTAATTCATCCAAAGTACCTACTACTTCTAATCTAGGATGAAATTTAGGTACTCTA
Source organism: Methanobacteriota archaeon (assembly GCA_002720275.1). Lineage (GTDB taxonomy): Archaea > Thermoplasmatota > Poseidoniia > Poseidoniales > Poseidoniaceae > MGIIa-I. The sequence goes on along the minus strand of PBHR01000031.1, from coordinate 13,668 downwards.
GACCCATCTACAAGTGAAGTATTGCCTTCATCGCCGGTTCCAGTATGGACTCTATTGATACGGACCATGCACAAACTAATGCTTTCAATTAAAAGGGATTGTCACAAATTATGACATTATTGAGAGATTTTTTTGTTTAAATTTTGATCCTAATACATAAATCCCGAACAAATATATTGATAGTTCAATAATTATTAAACCCCAATACATTGGACCTAATCCTTGATTTAGTAATTCCTTACCATAAGGCTCTCCAAATTTGCCCATAAATACTGCCTGGCTCAATAAGTTTGCACAAAACCAAACCACTAAAATCATCCAAAAATAAGTAGCCATTGTCCATTTTTTATTATCATTTAACATGTTTACCTCCATCAATAATAACATTGTTTTTTGAATATAAAAAACATTTGTATTATTGCATCAATTATTACTTAAATTTTGGAGACTCTCTTCAACTGCTTCAATCCAAGTCTTATCCACGGACTCAAGACCACCTAATTGAAGCAATCTTTGATTCCATTTTTTATATTCTTCTTCGTTTTCAAAATGATTGTGAATTATTGAAAGTGCACTATATGCCATTGCATTCAAGTGTTCTTCATCCACATCCCATGCTTTTTCAAAACAACTTATAGCCCCATTTTCACCAAAAATCATGCCTCTTCTTAATTGTCTTAATCCAGATTGAGACCATGCCAAAGGTAATTTTCCAATTAAAAGTGTTCTAAATATCAAATAAATATTCAAAAGTATAATTATTGAAATTAAAATAAATGCTGAAATTTGTTCAAAACTTGATAATGATGACCACTCATTTGAAAACAATGCAATTGTTCCAACAACTAACAAAAATCCAGACGATGGAGCAATCAAAACATCCATCCTAGTTCTTATTGCATGAATTAAACCTATTACGACTCCGATCCCCCCTAAAATTGTTAGAATTAATGGTTCGATTGTTGGCCCTACTTCTCTTTCCGCCTGCTCGGCAATAAATCCAAGGCTACCTAATACAATAAGTAAAATTCCAAAATTTTTAGAATGTTCAGGAAATGGTTGATTTTTACTCATCCAAATTAAAATGATACCTAAAACCGTAGAAATTACCGAAAATAACAGTGCCATCTTATTCGCCTTGAATAATGCTCTTTAAATTATCATTTAATTACTTATGATATTTTGTTCCCTTAAGTATTTGAGTTGAACGATAAATTTGTTCGATTAATATTAAAGCAGCCAATTCATGGGGAAAAGTAAATTTTGATAATGATATCTTAGAAAATGAATGTGGAGGAAACCCTTCAGCGGGTCCAATTACTAAATGAGTATCTTCTTGCTCTAATTTCCAGGATTTAAATAAATTAGAAAAATCAATTGAATTATATTCAGAACCTTTTTCTTCAAAAAAAATAACCTGCCCATTTTTGGAAAAATCTTGAACTTTTTTAACATATTCAATATTTGAAAGGCTATCATTATGTTCTACGATTTTTACAGATTCTATTTCTAATCTTTTTTTATACATTTGAATTAATGATGCTTTTGATTTGTCCTTCGGCTTACCATGAAGGTGAATAAAAATCCTACCCATTAAACATCGCTACATTATCATACATTATGATTTAATGTATACGAAGTATTTCAAATAAGAAGTTGGAGGCTTACATAATGAAGTGGTGGCCTTTTGGTAGAACGGGTAAAAAGCCAACAAAACATAATAGTGAAATACACATAAAAGGTACAAGAGTATGGTTACAAAATTTACAAGAAATTTGTGAAAAAAATTTTGATTCTCCTACAAATGCAAAAAGATTAATTCGGGAAATGCAAATTGAATGGAAAGATGCTGCAAAAAGAAAAGAAATCGATGAAGAATTAATTGAAGGATTAGATAGAAGAGCATTCTATTTATTAAAAGCGGATGAGCAAGAGTGGAAAGAATTACTAGACAATTTGAAATTTTGGAGACCTGGATGGAAGGCTGATTAAATGAAAAATATTTCTCTCAATTTTTTTAAAATTGAACCTGGGAATGTATTTTTAGGAAGAGATAATGGTGGTTTATACTTTGCTGCAGAAAGGCCAAGACATAAAGTAGACATAAAATATAATTTTGAAATAACAAAAAATTGTATTACAGAAGAAGAATGGAATGAAGTTTTCAAAGAAAATGAGGTTGTTCCAAATTATAATCAGTTTAATCAGAAAAATATTGAAGAATTTTTTGAAATAATTAATAGAGAAAATAAAGATTTCAAATTTAGATTACCTAGCGAGTCTGAATGGGAGCTTGCTAAAAGCCAATTAAATGATTTAACAGTGATACCAAACAAACATGGAGAATTAATTGCAGATCAACCCCATGTTAGTTATTGGGGGGCGCCTTGCAATGGGAGCCCTTGGTTAGAAAATAATTCTAAATCGGCTGGTTTTGGAATGCAATGCACAAAAAGTGGAAAGTCTACAAAAAGAAAATCTATTACTCCGGGAATCTCATTACATAAATCACACAAAAGAAATATCAAATTTAGAATTGTAAAGTTGCCAAAAAGTCATATTGATTCTTCAAAAAGACATTTGCCTTCAGAATTTGATAGGTTTGAGATTTTAAAACGTGAAATAATTATTGCAATATTGATAGGTATTATTCCATCATTTATTTGGGCTTATTTTAATGCATCACCAGGATATATTGTTACTGGTTTTGGAAATCTAATCATGGGGGGCGTATTTTTCTCATTATTTACAGGATTAATATTTAGACCTAGACATTCTACTTTAGAGGTTACTGAAAATAAAATAATTTCAATTAGCCCATATCGAAAACAAATTAAAACAATAATCTCTTTTGAGGATGAGCACCCCTAATTGAATCTTGAGCACAAATTGCGGCCATATGTATTATGTGTCTAACTCCATCATATCTTGCAAGAACCTGTACAGGTTTTTCTAGCCCTTCAAGTATAGGTCCTGTCATTTCTGCATCACCTAATTCTGAAAGTAATTTGTAAGCGATGTTTGCTGAAGCTAAATTTGGGCAAATTAAAACATTTGCAGGGCCATCTAATGACATAAAACCATAATCTGACTGTATTTCTGAATTTAAAGCAGTATCTCCTTGCATTGGACCATCAATAATTAAACCCGGATCTAACTCCTTTGCTAATGAAATCGCATCTTCCAATCTCTCTGTGCGCTGTTTTTGGCTTGAGCCAAAATTTGAAAATGAAAGCATAGCAACTCTTGGCTCAATTCCAAATCTTCTTGCAATTACGGCTGTTTGAACTGCNATTTCTGCTAAAGTTCTTGAATCNGGATAAACATTTACTGTTGCATCTGCTAAAAACATCANTTTTCCTTTAACNGACATCATATAACANCCTACCAANCANTGTGCNGAATCATCTTTTCCAATAACTTGAATTGCTGGTTTCAAAACATCNGGATAATTTCTATCNAANCCTCCTAGCAAACCNTCTGCNTCTCCACAAGCAACCATCACTGATCCATAATAGGGTCTACTTTTCAACAGTCTTTGNGCATCAGCAAGNGTNACACCTTTCCTNCTTCTCTTTTGAAATAAATATTCAGAATATTTTCCNAACCTATTTTCACANGTTTTAGNNTCTATTATTTCACAATCAAATGATAATGTNAAATCTTTTTTNACTTGTTCAATTTGTTCTTTATCNCCNANTAAAATAGGTACACAAATATCTTCTCTNATACATTCAGAAACTGCCATNAATACTTTAGAATTCTCNCCCTCTTGAAATACTATTTTCTTCTTCTTTCCNTTTACTTCGTTAATGACTCCTCTCATAANATTATGTGTTAAGCCCAATCTAGANTCTAAACTATCCCTATAATCTTGATAATTNAAAATNGCAGGATNAATNCCACATACACCCTCNTCTACNGCAGCTTGAGCAACNGCCGANGCNTCCCAAATTAACACNCTNCGATCAAATGGTTTTGGTATAATATATTCTTTTCCAAACGTTAANANTTCGCCNCCATAAGCAAGTTGNACTTCTTCTGGAACNGGCTCCTTAGCTAAATNNGCAAGTGCTTTTGTTGCTGCCATTTTCATTCCTTGTGTAATATCTCTAGCCCTAACATCTAAAGCGCCCCTAAAAATATAGGGAAACCCTAAAACATTGTTAACCTGATTTGGAAAATCNGANCTNCCTGTNGCNATTATAGCATCATTTCNTACTGATTTNACNTCATNAGGCATTATTTCTGGAGTAGGGTTAGCCAAAGCAAAAATTATNGGATTTTTTGCCATTGATTGNACCATNTCTTTNTTNACNACTCCTCCTTTTGACAAACCTAAAAANAAATCNGCNTCAACCATTGCTGAAGCAAGNTNNCCATCGTATANATCTCTNGCATAAGGNGCNTTGTATTGATTTAATTCTCCCATNTGTAANCTTGATTTNGTTAAAATTCCTTTAGAATCACACATTACAATATTTAANGGATTTACACCAATNGCNACATAGTGATTAGCACAAGCGATTGCACTTGCACCAGCACCTGCAATTACNACTTTAATCTCTTCAATTCTTTTTTGTTGTAATTCAATTGCATTAATTAATGCTGCGCCCGTAATTATTGCAGTGCCGTGTTGATCGTCATGCATAACTGGAATTGTAGTTTGTTCACTAATTCTTCTTTCAATTTCAAAACATTCTGGGGCCTTAATATCTTCTAAATTAATACCACCNAATGTAGGTGCAATATTACAAACTGTTNTAATGAATTCTTCNGGNTCNGAAGCATCTACTTCAATATCAAAAACNTCAATNTCTGCAAATGTTTTGAATAAAAGNCCTTTACCTTCCATTACTGGTTTTGAAGCTAANGCNCCAATATTTCCTAANCCTAAAACTGCNGTTCCATTTGAAATNACNGCAACTAAATTTCCNTTTGANGTNTATCGATATGAATCNTCAGAATTTTTNGCAATCTCTAAACAAGGATAGGCNACNCCNGGAGAATATGCNAAAGATAATTCTCTNGCNGTTGAATGTGGCTTTGTTGGAACAATTTTGATTTTTCCNCGCGGNCTNNTTTCATGATATTCTAAAGCNCGCNTACGCAAANTTTCATCCTCANAATTTGANGATTTCATATCNNAACATGCNACTCAACATTAATTAATTCTAATTGCTTTNTGTATTAATTCNTACAANTTGACNATTAAAGAATAAATNNAAACTTACCGAATAAAAATAAATGAATTTTNCCATTTTTATNAAAATNTGAGTCATAATACCATGCCTTTCATAAATGATTTNACATCACGCTCACTTATGATTAAACCTGCGNTAACTAGGTCTCGATTTTTTACNGCCACATTATTTGTTCTAATGATGCTATTTTCAAGTATGTCNCCAATACTTACTTTGGCNAGTGCACANCTTGGNCATCCNGAACATGATAATGCNAATTCTAATNCAAATACNTGGGGNCTTTCTGGTTCTGAAGATACTGGNTGGGTTACACTTGAAACNCTNGGTGCATCTCCANCAAATAACCAACCNGGATATGCAAATTGGGAATTNAATTTTGCACCCGGNGCAATTGTTTCTAATGTTAGTTTACAAGTNGGTGTAGATGGNAGTAANGGAATANATGCANTGAATCCNGAATTATATTCNCCNAATACTCAATACTCNTTTTTTGATTGGNGCGATAATGGTGGTTTNGGNTATCAAGAAGGTTTTCTTAATGGTGGAGTACATAATGGNNGAATGCANCCAAATAGNGATTTAGGTGCNCAATATAGAATNCCNTCNGGAGCTGAAATTACTGATTTAGTCTTAGAAGCNCTNAGTCCAGTAGATCCTCCTGTATCTCTTTCNCCTATTGATTTAGAAATTNCNGATTGGGAAATNGATNCTTTTGANGGAAGNCTATANGTNGCNATAGGTAGTTCTGTAATTCAAATNGATGATACNATNAATCCNAAAATNATCCATTTAAGATCTTTNGGAAATGANGTNATNACNGANTTATTCAAAGATGATGCAAATGGNAGATTAATGATTACAGCNGGNGGAGAAATTNGNGTTTATTCNATNNTTGATGGNGCNTTNCTAAGTGAATTNCCNANNGANCCAACTATNGCTGGNGAAGAAGCNTTTGGNTTNNTACATTCNTTTGCTTCNAATAANGGAGTTTATGGNATTTCACAAAGAGGNCTCTTCAAATTAAACAGTTTNGGAACTGATTGGACTTTAGAACAAACNNCAGGAAATNCNGANTGGCCAGAAGGANTNCCNCAAGATGTTGAATTTGTTAATGGAATAATGTATGTTTCAATAGAAGAAGGNGGAATTGCAAGATGGGANACAAATACTAATTCNGTNTTAGATTTATTAGAAGANCCCAATACAAATAATGTTCATGAAATGATTATTTCTGGTGATGTNCTNTANATTGCNACAAGAGATAATGGNGTNTTACGTTGGAATTACGCACAAGATAGTTGGATTAGTTCATGGACAAATGCAAATTGGTTAAATGAAAATAATGTTGTNGATTTAGTAAAATTNGANAATTACATATTTATTTTACTAGAAAATACATTACATCAACATGATTCTGCAATNGGTGTTATGACAAANGAATATAATGTAATTAATGATTTAAATATGGCTAGNACTGGTAAAAACTTAGTTCCTTGGCCATCGGNNCTTNTTGGATCNCCCNNNACAAATGGNATACGTGCNCCTTCNTCTTCAATCGCATTATTAAATGATGGAAGTGGAGTAATGAGTGTTTTAGATCCNATGGTTTCTGGNCTTTATTCNGGTAAAATGGATTTAGTTAGTTCNCCAAGTGGAACTGAAATGAATTCNGTTATNCANNTGGGAAGCAAAGTNTTTGTTTCTTCAGGAGAAATAATTGATGTNTTTGATTCATCNATTTGGAAATGGATTANNCCNATTACAAATCTAGGNGGGAATGTTGTTGCAATGACNACAGATGGAACNCANATGTATGTTGCAACTGAAGATTCNACAAGCGTNCAAGAATTAGATTCTATGGGTAATTTAACAAGNCTTTGGGGATCTGGNGATTTTNTTGATGAAANCATATTAGATATTTCTCATGATGATACNGGATATTTAGTTACATCTCATCCAACNGGNGTTACAATTATTGATTTANCNACNAATGATGCTGATAAATATCAATATGATGTTGGCCCCTATACCGATCTTGTAACTGTTGANGGTGTTGCATATTTNGGAACATTCAATTCNGGAATTCAAAGAATTGTGCTNGCAACTGGTGATGAATTATCTCCTTGGAAATCAACAGGAGTTGATGAATTAGAAGAAATACCAATTGCAGCNGGAAATGGNATGGTTTACGTTGGNATACCTGGATTTGGAGTAACTATATTTGANGAATTAACNGGTGAAATCCTAGAAATCTGGGATGGTGGTCAAGGAGGAGANTTACCNTCNGANATGATAAGNTCATTACATGTNGATATNGATGGATATGTNTGGGTTGGAACTGATGANGGNGCAACTAGATTTAATGGTCAAAGGTTTAATGATTTAGANCATGATGGNCAATGGTGGAGTCATAGATACTATGGAATTGATAGTGATTCCACNTANATTTGGGTTGCAATGGCAAGTAATGAGATTTGTCGTTGGAATCGACAAACNCTNAATGGNGGNGATANTCAAAACTGTTGGGATGAAGNTGANGGTTTNCCNTCAGATGGNCCAACTGGNTGGCAAGATTATACNTCTGTNNGATTTGTAGGANCAAANCAATTNATGGTTACAACATTNAANGGAGCAGCANTATTTGATACNAANANCTATTCAGTTATTGAAGANTGGAATACNGANAGTNCATCANNTAATTCTCCANTANTTNNGCATAATGGCATTNTNTATCTTGGNTTAANTGGNGATGGNATTTTACGTTATAACACNAGTTCAAATTNNTGGATGCCAAAATGGTCTTCNGCAAANAATATGATNCCTAANAANCAAATTACNGCTNTAGCATTGGATGAATCTNTACCNNCNCTTTGGGTTGGAGGNGATGATAATTTTGATTTAACNCAAATTGATTTGAATNCTGGTACTNNAATNGNNNNTGTTGATTATGGAACTGAAGGNNTAGAAGAATTACCTCCNCAAAAATTAATNATTGATTCNGANGTNTTATATTTCATTCCTGAATTAAGTTCTCAAGGAGANAATATTGGTAGNATTGATTTAACTACAGGTAATTNAGGTTANNTTAGTGTCNCAGATGGAGCTATAAACCCTAGTGATGAATTTGGTGATGATATTTTTATTCATGGTGCCGACATAGTAAATGGTGTTTTACATATTGGTGCAAGTGAAGCAGAAACAAGATGGTGGGCATCATATGATGAAGGATATATTATGCGTTATAATTTAACTTCAGAATCNTGGGANGACCCATTAGAACCTGGACAAGAAGTTGGTAGAGCATTNTCAGTNTATCTNGGAAATCGNCTATATGTNACATANGGAGATAGTGTAAAAGAATTAGANAGTGGTGGNAATTTATTGAATAGTTGGCCAAATTCACTTGATGGNCCAATTAGAGAAATNGTAGANTATAATGGTGAAATATTNTTCGCAACTCAATCNGGTATTGCAAGATANGATCCTCTNACAGAAGTATGGCTAGATACTTGGACAATTGANAATGGNGGTTTACATCCNGATTCNAACGATGATGAAGAAATTNTNGANATGTATGTAGAAGGNACNAANCTATGGTACTCTTCAGGAACTACTGGAGGTCAATGGTGGGCTGGTTCTCCTACCCTTCAAAGATTTAATGGAAATGACAATAATGCGGATGGTATTATTGATGGTAATGATCACGATATTTGGGATAATGCAAATACTCAAGGATTACCTAATGGCGATATATGGTCCATGAGAGAATGTAATGATTACATGCATTTTGCAGTAAGATGGCAAGGTAATTTCGGAGGCGGTGGAGGAGTTGGCCGCTTTAACACAGTTACAGATTCTTGGGAAACTACAAATGTATGGGAGAATAATAATGGTCTTGATGATGACGATGTAGCCGGTTTAGCATGTGATGATCAAGAAGTTATGTACGTTGCATATTTAGATGAAGGTCATGGTGTCAGCAGATATGATTATTCATCAGGAAATTGGTTAGCAACATTAGATAGTTCCGATGGCATTTCTGAAGAAGCCGTATGGTGGGATTCAATGGATTGGGGTGGAGGAATGTTAGTTCTAGGTCATTCATTCGAAGACGATGGAAATGGAGGAATGTCTGTAATTGAAGTTAGTGGAAATCTTGTTTATACTGGAACTGTTTTAGATCAAAGTCTTGAAACCTCTTCAGTTAATTATGTTAGTAATGCACCTTTTGGTAATGGATTTATTATTGGTAGACCTGGAGCAGGACAAGGTTACAGTAGTATTGATTGGTTAGATAATAATGGGCAATTATACAAAGGGTATTTCGACAGTCAATCTGATTTCTTAAATGGAAATATTGAGGAGTTTGCTGGTAATTCTAATAATTTGTATATTGTTACTGCTTCTGATAGATTCAATGACCTTGGGAATTCTATTCTTGAAGGTCAATTTGGGCCTAATGGAACTGTTACCTGGAATAGAGGATGGTCATTTGGCTTTGATACTATCAAAGACATATTATTGGATGAGGCTACAAATATAATGTGGATTTCTACACAAGGGCTAGGGTTATGGAGATTAGATATTAGTAATAATAATCTTTCACGCATTTCTGCAAGTCTTTCTCCTGACATGGATGGTTTATCATTAGAAAATAACCTACTTGCTGTAGGATTAACAGGAGTTGGTGCAAATGTCCCGGGAATTAATGTTCTAAATGTTAATACATTACAATGGGAGATTGGAGAATTACTTCCTGGCTTACCAAGTAGTTTCATTTTAGATGCTATAAAACATCAAGGCAAAACGTGGTTTGCAACAGTAAACGGTGTTGGAATTTGGAATGATTCTACTTCTCAATGGGAAAATGCATTAAGTGTTTCAAATGGATTGCCGAGCCCCATTATTGAAAAATTATATATTCATTCATCTGGAGAAATTTGGATGGCTACACCAGTAGGTGTTGTCAGATATGATCCTGTAACAGAATCTTTTATGCCCACCATTGACAGACTAGATGGGCTTATCGGAAATAGGGTTAATGACATCGCAGAAAATAATGGGAAGGTTTTCCTGTCCCACAATGGAGCTGGACCTACAAGACCCGGCGCAAGCGCATACAATTTAACGACTAACACTGTGGATTTAACATATAAAATAGACCAAGTTCCAAGTAATACAATTACTGCTCTTTCTGCAGACTCTTGGGGAATTCACATTGCTACAGATCAAGAACCAATTGTACACTATAATATCGCAAATAATCAGTTTGAAGATGGTGCTTCAACATGGCAAACGGGTAATTGGCCAGCAATTGAAATGGTAAGTGATGGCACGGATTTATTTGCGTTGTTTGAAGGAGATTTAGTTAGAATTGATGCTCAAGGAATTACACATTCCGTAAGAAACACTTGGTTTCTTGATAATGAAAATGGAGAACCTTTGGAACTTTCGGAATTATCCATAGGCCCAAATGGTTTATTCCTAGTTGGTGCAGCCGGAATGTATGGTTGGGGATTACCAAATTATGCTCCAATGGATCAAATAATAACAAGGTATGCAAATCCTCTTTCAATTAATGTTGCTGGATTGAATTTAGATATCTCTAATCAAACCCACCCTGGAAACCAAATAACTTTGGCATCTTCTGCATTTACTATTCCTGTAGATGAAAATTTAGGTGATTTTGAGGAAGGAACTATGCTTTATTCGGATTTACCCCTTGTTTTGTCAAGTACAGTAGCAAATTCACCCACATGGATACATTCTGTGGATATGAAATATAGAGGTGAATGGGATTTATCTGAAACAAATCCAGACATCGGTGCTGAATTACAAAAAGTGTTAGACCTGGCTACTATGAGTGTTAATGGAATGGATATTGAACTAAGGTTGAAAACTACATTAAATGGTTCAATTAAAGTTAAATTAACGTATGATTGGGAACGTATTCAATCTCCTGTAGAAATAATTAATGTCGAAGATAGGCCTGATGATGGGGGAGGGGTTTTAACAGTTGAATGGACTGCAAGTCCTGACCCTGACTTTAGTTCTTATTCATTATACATTTTTGATGGGGATGATTGGGCAGATGAGCCTGATGCTACATCTTCAGTTTGGGGACAAACTAAGATAGATGTTGGAACAAGTGGAGGTGAAGATCCATTAATTGATGGTGTCGAATATTTTGCTGTAGTAGTAGTTACCTATGCGGATGGTTCTCAAGGAGATCCATCAAATATATTCGGCCCGGTAACTACTGATGATGATGTTCCACTACCTCCTAGTTCAGGGTTTGCCGAACCTAACGAAAATGGGGAAGATGGGGAATTATATGTTGAGTGGTCAAAATGTGGGGGGTTAGATATTTCTCACACTAGAATTTACATTTATTCTCAAGCTGTTACAAATGCAATTGCTTCTACTAATTACGTCGATGTTGATTATGACCTTGATAATTCAACAATATTAGAATTAGAGGCAGGTAGCGCATATTGGCTTGGTTTAACATGTGTAGATGATGCTGGTCAAGAAGACTTAGTTAATGCATTAATAATTGGTCCTGCAATACCAACTGGAGGAATTAATGATGGTGTTCCCCCTCCAAAAATCTTAGGGGTAAATGCATTTGATACTCCCGATGATGAAGGTGGAAGGATTACTGTAGAATGGGTGCCTTCAATTGCAGAAGATTGTGGATTAACTACTATTTATGCATTAGATGCAGAAGATTGGTTAGGTTGGGATATAGATCCAAGCACTGGACAAAATATTGTTGTAGAAGAACCTGTTACAGCTACAACTTTTGGGGTTGCAGCAATTTTAACTGATTGTGATAAAGATAATGCAATAATCTCATCTATCGATGGTGCAGCATTAATTGATGGTAAGAAATACTACATAGCAGTAGTAGCTTCAGATACTTGGTTAAATGAAGATTTACTGAATGTCGATATTGTTTCTGCTGAACCTTACAAACAACTTGATGCAGGAACTTTAGCCCCTGATCGTATTGAATATATTGAGTCCTGGGATGAACCAAATGATGATGGGACAGCAATTAGAGTTGCATGGGAACCATCGCAGGCAAATGATTTTTCATTCTACGTCATTTGGGCAAATAATCAACCAATTAACAATTTAGAAGACTTATGGAATTCAATAGGTGATGATGAACAAAATTGTGGATGTACACGATTTGATCAACAATTTATTGGTTCTCAAGAAGATATCATTGAAATTAAATTAGATAAAGCAAGATATGGTCAAAATTCAGACTTGATCGGTAGTGATTCTAAACAAGAAGAAATAAAAGCAAACGAATTATTATACGTTACTGTTACTGTACACGATATTAAAGGAAATGTTTGGCTTAACGATTTATTAGAAGTTGATGTAATACCTATTAACAACATAGACGATAAAGTTCCTCCAACAAGAATTACTGATTTAGAAGCAATTGATTGGCCAGAAGATGATGGTAGTGCTATAGGGCTTAACTTTGAAAGAAGCCCTGAAAGTGATGTAGAACAATATGCAATTTATGCATCTACTGAATCATTTACATCAGTTGGTTTTGGGGGTCCATTAGACCCAGTATTATTTGTTGGGCGAAATCCCGAATTACCAATTAAAATTGATAGTTTGTCTGATGGAAAAGCAATAATTTCTGAAATGGAGGTTTTCGTAAGTGTTATTCCAATTGATTCCGCTGGAAACTCAATAACTGATGGTTTATCAGTTAGTTCGGCAATCTCTAAAGATAATCGAGGAGATGATCCCGGAGCATACCTTCCAGACGTAGAAAATGTTAGAGCAAATTGGATTCTAGATGGAGCTGCAATTCAAATCGAGTGGAATGCCCTTGCAAGTTCTGAAATCACACACCTTGAAATTTATGCTTCAAAAGAAAATTGGGAAAATACAGATGATGCCGTGTTAATTGCAGAAGTAGAAATTAATGAAGAAATTTACATCATGAATACATTTGAAGGTGAAGGCCTCGATAAATTCTCAGATTGGTATATTGGAATATCTGCCGCTGATGATATTACTCATAGACATTTAGTTAAAGTAAATCATGTAAACCCATATGGGACAGGAGCTGATGGAAATAATGATGGCTCAGGTGCTAACTTTTTACAAAATATAGGTTCCGAAGTTATGATTAGTTTGGCTTTAATTCTGGCTATTTTAATTGTTGTAGTACTAATAGTGCGTGGAAGAAAGCCTAAAGGAGAAAATTGGCAATTTGAAGGCACTTGGGGAATTCAAAAAGAACAAGAGTCACAACTATGGAATAATACACCCGATTCACAACAGCAACCTGTTCAGCAACAACAGCAACCTGTTCAACAACAACAGCAACCTGTTCAACAACAACAGCAACCTGTTCAGCAACAACAGCAACCTGTTCAGCAACAACAGCAGTATACACAACAACCTGTTCAGCAACAACAGCAGT